>NZ_NPDL01000002.1:300000-530361 GCF_002811475.1 Leptospira hartskeerlii | reverse complement strand
TTTGCGATTTAATAACACGATAATAATTCAAAGCATTCTTCAACATTTTACGACGAGCGAATTCTTGGGCCTTGATCAGCATTGGTTTATACTTATAATATGAGTATTCCATAATACTGTAATTCTTAGAAAGTTTGAATGAGTGAGGTATCTTTCCAAAATCGTAAGTCAAGGTCAAGAAGGGAGCATCATCCACTTCCGGAGGTTTTAACTCCAGAATACCATGGATCATTTTAGGTTCGTCGTCCCCGCCTCCGCTTTGGCTTTCAGGACGATCCTGGTCTAAAGGTTCGAGACCTCCATCCAATACTTCAATTTCAGGAGCCTCTTCTGCATTTGGAACAGGAGAAGGTGCAGATCCAGTAGGTGCACCTGGTCCAGCTAACGGAGGAATTTCAGGCGTATATTCTTCATGCTTGGTTTCATCTACAGGATCAGGAAGATCGATTTTAGGTAATTCTATCGGACCTGGCGCAGGAGCGGCTTCTCCACTAGGAACTGGAGCTGCTTGAGGAGTTCCTTCAGGTTCTCCTCGGACAAGTTTATCTTCCGGATCAGGTAAACGGATCGGAACCAGATCCAACTGAGGAAGAACAGGTGCTGCATAACCTGGGATCTGATCTGAAAGAGGATATTCGGGCCTTGGCCAATCCTGAGGTAAAGGTTCTTCGAATGCTTGCTCTTCTCTTTCTTGGCGTTTTTCTTCCGCCTTCTTCTTGAGATAATCATCTCTCTCTTGGAAGAGATCTTGTTTTCTTCTATCGTCTTCCCCTCTTCTGTCTTTACGAGAGCCTTCTCCTCCTCTTCTTTCTCCTTGGGAACGACGATCTTCTCCTGTCCTTCTATCAACAAGAGGAAGGTCCTTAAACTTATCCCATTCATCCGAGAAGAATGTATCTTCCGGAAGATCCATCTCATTCGGATCAAGATGTTCATCTTTCGGTTTTGGAGAAGGTCCGGGAGGCTCAAAATCTTCCGGACCTACAGGGCCTGGTCCATCACCTGGAGGTGCCCCACCTGGTCCAGGCGGAAATCCACCAGGAGGTGAAGGAACTCCCGCACCGTAAGAGATAGGCGCACCTGGCGGCGGTGGAGGCATCGGCCCCGAAGAAGGAGCATAAGAAATAATTTGATAAGATACAGGTCCTGGAGGAAATTCAGCAGGAAGTTTAGGTAACTCTGTTCCCGAAGGTGCTTGTGCCGAAGGCGCTTGGATTTGGATCGGATTTGCAAATCCCTGGGAGAGACTTCCGCCTAAAGCTTGGCTGATCTCCTTGATGGCCTTAACAAGATCTCCCATCGGAATCGGAGGTCCTGAATAATTCGGATCGTCCGGAGTATAAGTCTCTTCCTCGGGAGGAGAGTTGATATGATCTTCTATCGCTTGGATATTATTATCTATTTTTTCATTAATATCCGAATCAGGAATTCTAGCGTTAGTCCTCTTTAAGATCTCCAACGCAGCTAAGAAATTTTCTTTATCTACTAATGCTTCCGAATGTAAAAGAGGTCTTCTATGATGCGCATAACGAGAGTTATTCCGAATGATATCATCCGTTGCATGAGGAAGTTGTAATTTATCCTTCTTCTTTAATCCTGGGTAGTTCGGTTTTTCACCGCTTCCGGAAGGAGGACTCCATTCTTGATCCGGCTTCCCAGCGTCCGGTTGTCCGGCGGCTTTCTGCGGCGGAGAAGATGAAGAAGCAGGAGAATCTTGGTCTCCTACGTTGACTAGTTTTCCTCTGTCGGCTGAAGAAGGAGTTCCTGCACCGGAACCGCCTGATCCAGGACCGCCGCCTCCGCCTGAACTTCCGCCACCTGGAGAAGGCGCAGAACTTCCTGAAGATCTATTCGGATCTCTGAATAAAGTATACGCTCCTGCTCCCGCAGAAAGAAGTCCTAGTAATAAGAGAAGTGCAGTCATCTAAAAGATTCTTACCTATTATTTTCGACAGAACATTACGTCGTTCTTAAACAGCAATCAGTAGCTTTTTCGGATTGACACCATGAATGTTAAGTAATAACTTGACATATATGAAATCAACGGTTCGGGAAAACCTGAGCTTCGGGTCCAGTCCTGACAATCCGGATGGTCTTCAGTTAAAGATCACCTTTGATGAGGACACTAAAACCGCTTACGGTGACTATACGGTTCCTGAAAAGTTCCAAGGGTCTCCGGACGTGATCCATCCCGGAATCATCGCTACTATTTTGGACGAAATCATGGCCAAAATCAATGAGGCGATGAATTTTAAAACAACAACTGGCGAGTTGACGATCCGCTTCTTACAACCTGCGCAAGTAAATCAACCTCTGCATTTACGTGGCTGGTTCGTTAAAAAGAACAAAAAAGTGATCGAAAACAGAGCCGAAATAGAGAATGAGATCGGTAAAATCGTTGCCCGTGGTAAGGGCAAATACATCGAACTCGATTCCTGATCCAATACGGAATTATAAAACCCGCCGATGTGGTGGAATTGGTAGACGCACTGGATTCAAAATCCAGCGAGGGCAACCTCGTGTCGGTTCGACTCCGACCGTCGGCAGGGTTATTTACCTCTAACAGAAGCAATCGCTTCTTCAAACGAGTCCTTCTCCACTTGATCAATCGCTTCTAAGATCAGATCCATTTCTCCTTTAGTCATTCCCGCAAATAGTTCTTCTCCTTTTGTGAGAATTCCGGCGCCTAGCATGATACCTTCTATCTCTTGCGGAGTGTATGTTTTAGGCTTAGACTTCATTGTTTGAATAACTGCATCCATAAGCTGTTTGATCTTAGAAAGAAGATCTTTATCGGAAAGTGTTGCGAATAGTTTTAAGATATCTTCCCTGAATTCGTCCGCATCCTTTTTAGAAACAGAAGCAAGCACTTGATTAAAGATAGATTTGTTTTGGAGATCCTTTCCTTCTTTTAATAACTCTTTTGCCTTGGAGAACATGATCTCTTCGAATCTGTGAGCGGTTACATAAGAATGTAATGCTGCAAAACCTGCTTGGAATGCCGATTTTAAATGACGACCTAATTTAAACACCGCCATACTCAAGGAACCTAAAAGCCCAAACACCTTAGGTGGGGAATGTACAAATCCAGCCAATGACTCGAATGCTCCATCTAATTTTTTTCGGCCTTCATATTCAGGATATAGAAGTTCCAGAAAATAACGAACAAGCAAATCTACCTTCTCTTCAGGGATAGAAGAGAACTTTGGATACTTAGAAAGATTATCTCTGGAATATCTTCTCCTTAAGGCTGCTCTATAAGCGCTTATCAATTTAGGAAATTCCGGTTCTTCTATCAGAGATGCCATACTCGGAATGAGTATTGAGAAGGTCCGTTTATTCGGAAATTGTTTTTTTCCACTCTAGACGGACCAATTCATATTTAGCTGAACTCGCTTCGTCCAGTGCTTTTTTGAGATTTGGCAAAACCCAAGATTTTGTATCTTCGCGGAAAGTATCTCTGTAATTCCAATTGTCTTGGAACATTCTTTTATAATATTCCTTTGGATCTACTATGACGATGAACTCGACTCGTTTGAGTTTGGAAAATTGTTCCTTGGATAAGTTAACGCGAATAAGAACAGATTCTCCAGGAGAAAGTCTTGTATCAAAAATCTCCTTCTGCAATTCCAGATCTAACATCCAGCCAAGTGTTTTTTCGGAGATCTTTCTTCTTTCTCCTGAAATAGACTCTGTCCAAACTTCTAAATATACTTTTGGAACAGAATAACTGGGAAATAGATGTCCTACACCGGAGTTTTTTAGTTCAGAAATAATTTCGGCTCCTTCTTCTTTTTGTAAAACTTGTAAAGAAGTTTGGACTCCTCGTCTTACCATTTCCGGATCAGAGATCCCTTTCCATTCATGTCTTCTGTCAGGCATATGACAGTTCTGGCAATGAATATTCGATTTTGCAAATTCGGACTTTCTCCATTGCCCATAAGTATCCATCAGGAATTTTCCATTCACCTGTTTTGAAGTCCCAGGAGATTGGTGACAGTTTTTACAGAATTCAGATTCTTCGAATTCTTTTCGAGGGATAAAACCTTCATGGGAAATATTCGAATTTTGGAATATTCTATCTTTAGGAAATGGTCCGTACACTTTTCCTTTTCGGAGATGGCAGCTCGTGCATTGGACCCCGTTTTCTTCAGAGCCTGATTTCCAACTAGAGTCTGAAACTTCTCCCCAGCCTAAACGAGAAAGTAATAAAGTTTTAGTTTCTGGATTTGGGCTATGACAGTTCATACAATTTTCGGATCCGTGTTTTCCGATCCTAGGTAATTGCCAAAGAAAGCCCGGGCCAACGGCCCGGGAGTGAAGAGTCGCCTTCCAGGAACCGAACTGTTGTAAATGGCAGCTCGCGCAAGAGGCCGGGTTCGGATCGACTGTAAGCGAGCCTTGGGATTCGAGGGGGAATGCCCAATGCCTCTGGTGAAACCCTTCTTCTTTGCAAAATATTAAGAAGAAGGCAGCCGCAATCATTGCGGCAAAGAAGAATGTGGGAGTTATCCTCCGCAAGGATTTCCTCCTCCACCTCCTCCTGAACTACCGCCTCCCCCTCCTCCGGAAGAGGCTGAACCTGAGAGATATTTTTTATCTTGGTCTATGATATCGTTCGTACCTTTCGCAAAGCTGCGTTCCGGTGTGAAATAGGTTCCTAAATTAGAAATATTTGATGCGTCTATTCCAGATTTTCCAACGTTATACGTAATCGACTCGGTCACAGAAGAACGATCCGTTCTCCAAGCGGATACCGCGCTTATATTGGACCAGTTACCATTCGAATCGTATGCAAGTGATCCCCATTCTACCCAAGAACCGTCGTAAAATCTGGTAGGATATCCAAGGATAGCAAGAGTTGCAAATCCGGTGATAGAAGACCTCACATTAGTTCTACAATATGCAATGATCGTTTGGCCTTCCGTATATCCGTTTGTAGATAGAAGATTTTGGAGATCCGATTTCGGTAGGAACTCCTTATTCGCGTTGATGAAGTTCGCAAACGGAATACTTTTTGCCCCTTTGATATGACCTTCGAAAGGCGTATAACAACTAGGAGTATCCGCACAAGTCAAGTTAGAAGGTCCTACAGTGGTTCCAGTCCCATCGTATTCAGCAGTGGATCTTGCATCTAAAATGAAACTTCCTCCAGCAGGTGCAGGAGTGGAACTTTCGAATGTTGGATTCGTTATACCTTGGACGGCATTAAAAACATCCGCGAGTGTGGCCTGCAAGATCGTATGATCTCTATATAAACTTCCTACAGTACCTGCTCCGCTAGTTGTAGGAACAGTGTAGGAAGACCCACCGATAATTTGAGATGCGGCGATCTTAGTGGAAACTGCTCCGTTCAAAACTGCGAGATGAGTCCTTTCCAATCCCCAATAATATAATGTATACCAGGAACGTAATGTTAACATTAGGTTCCCGTCGCTTGGAACGTCCTGAGCCAGAACAATCAGATCGGTTGCAGGATTCACGCCGAAACGTTTCAAGAATACATCTATATTCTTTCCTTCCGGAACGATTGTCTCAGTATCGATCAGACCGTTAAATCTAGTCTGACCAAAAAAAGTATAATCTGTAGAAGTTGCTGTGATCCCATACACTCTCACTCCCATCTCAGGTCTTACATAAGAACCGGAAAGCGCTCCTCCGCTGATCTGAAAAATAATCAATCGTCCACTGATCGCAGAAGGATGGTTCGCTGCCCAATTTGTTCTCCAAGATTCCAATGTGGATGCAGTGATCAGTCCATACGTATTATTATTATAGTCGTCGTTAGATACCGACAAAAGTTGAGAAGTCTCGAATACCTGAACAGGTTGCACCAAAGCGAACTTTTGATACGGAGTGAGATACTCCGGAGCATCACAGGCTCCCAAAAAAGTAATTAGCAATAAACGAATTCCTAAATTTCTAATTTTTAAACCGAACATATTCTCCTCCGATCTACAAGTTAAACGGAAAATTGATCAGGAACCCGAAGGTTCTCAAGATTGCGGTGTTATATCCGGAATAGGTATGAGAATAGAAGAAGTTATAGTAATTCCCATATTTATCCGTATAACCTAAACTCACTTCTAGATTATGATATATTTCCTTTCTTCCCCATGCTGGCCTTTCGTGTTCCAGATAATAGTTGTACCAATCTTGTCCGAAAGGAGCGATAGAAGGCGGATCTACTTGGATCAAGTTTAAAGGAGGAGTTCCTCTTGGGTCCGCAAACGCATATCCTCCCTGGCCGATCTGTCCTCTACTTCCAACAATGAAGATGAACGAATCCAAGAAACGTTTGTATAATGCTCCGTAATAGAGAACATCGTCTGGCACAGGTTTTTCTCTTCTTCTATAACTCCATTCACCCAGAGCGCCAAGTCCCCAAACATTAAAGTCTTTACCTAAGTAGATATTTACTTCTGCACCGTTAGCTCCATCTCCCAGAGCCTGAGGGTTTCTATCATAATCGCCCTTTTTAATCCCGCCTAACCTCACACTGATCGTCGGGACCCAGATAGATTCATAATCATATTCATCAATGACCTTATAACGTAAGCCTGCTCTGGAATCTATGATCCCGTACTTATCGGGTTGCTCCGCAGAAGTTAAGGTCCCAAAATAGCGATCTATCAATTGAACTCTTCCCAATTTACCGAAACCGGTCTGCAGATCCACGGTAAGTCTATCAGTAATCCCATACTCGAAAGCGAGCGCACCTACGTTGATCCGAACATCATCGTCGTAAGTTGTATGATATTTACCTACATATGCCGAATCATAAACGGAATTCACTGCAGTAGTCCGAACCCATAATTGTCTTTGGTAAGGAGCCCAAACCGTCTGAGAGAATAATTCCTCAATAAAAATAGGCTGAGCCAAAAATAGAAGGGGAAGAAAAACTCCCTTCTTAAATAAATATTTCATTATATGATGATTCCCTGATTAATCCTTCTTTTCCTCCAACTTCACGTTGAAGCGGATACTTACGAAAAATTCCAAAGCGGAAATCTGTTCTTCGGATAATTTGCCTGCCAAATCCTCCAGGTTTACCCTTCCTTTTTCTGAGTTAGGCAAAGAACCTTGTAGGTATTCCAAACGGTTTTTCTGAGATTTTGCTAGATCTTCTTTCTTAGCATCTAAGGCGACTTCTCCGTTATAGATTGCCTTGCCTAGATTGAACTTTTCCCTTTCTTTTCCACGAAGCGCTTGTCCGGCCACTCCGCCTCCTCCGAATCCACCGGAGGCCAAAATATTTCCTAACGAAGAGAAAAATAAAGCGCAGATAAGCGCGTAGATATATAATATTTTCATAAAGCAGTAACTCCCTCTTTTTATCTTATGTTACAGAATCGAAAAAGGGCGGTTTATCCCCGCCCAGTTTATGTAAGTCGCGGCTTATTGGTTTTTGTAATTCCAGTCTTCCACGAATGCTTGTTTGGTCGTAGTAGCTGAAGAGTTGATTTGGAAATAATCCACTGTGGATTTTTTCACACCTGTATTATAGTGTGGTCCATCTCCGGATCCTCTTGCGCCTGACTCGATCGCACCTTGGACATCCGCTGCAAATTTAACCGGAACGGAAGGATAGGAAGAAGCTCCCGCAGTTACATCGTCGTTAAAATTCGCAGCAGGGAAGTTTCCAGCTAAGAATCCGAAAATACTCCATCCATCTTCTAAGAACACAGAAGGACGTCCTAAGATCAGCTGAGTAGAAATACCGCTGGTCTGAGTTCTGGTATTAGTTCTGCAGTATTGAAGAATCGTTTGGCCTTCTTCGTATGCGGGTGCACCTGAGTTAGGTCCGCCTGTAGTCCCGTAAGTGTCCCAGATATCTTTAACGTCCGCTTTGGATTTAAACTTCAAAGTATTGAAAGTCCCTGCTGCAGAAGTGGAATAAGCATAACCATTGTCCAAAGAAGTACGATCGATCACGTTGTAGTGAGGAACAAATACTGCACCTTTCAAGTGACCTTCGAACGCAACAGCTCCACCTGCAGATTTTGTTGTCCCGGTAGTGTTCTCTCCTCCGTTATACTCCTGCCATCCGGCAGTGGAAGTATATACACTGATATCGTTGTTATTGTTCGCGGTTCTATTGTCCGAGATTAAAACATTCGAAGAAAGTCCTTTTACACTATGATGTCCGTTGTTCTTAGCGACTTCAATCGTATCTTCGATACTTAATGTTAGGATCCTGTTATCTATATTCTTCAGTTGTCTGACTGAGAAAGTTCCGTTCAAAGGTGGAACAGATTCGTCCGTATCATTACCCAATTCCGTTTCCGGGAATTGACCCTTGATAGTTCCATTCAGGATAGCAAGATGCTCGTGAGCTATACCCCAATATCTTAATGCGTAATGTTGGTGGCCGATTGCTCCATAATTGTCTCCGTTACCGCTTGCAAATACGATCAGGTCCTTAGTTGGATCCAAGCCGTAAGTTTGGAACCATTCGTCAATGCTAGCGCCACTTATAATTCCATTTCCACCTGTGGTTGCAGTGCTGCCTGGAATAGAGATCAAACCGTTGTATCTGGTCTCTCTAAAAGTTTTCCAAGAATAAAGCGCAGTATTGTTTCCTGAAACGGAAACAAAAACTTTTACTCCAGTAGTAGGAAGGATCAAACTTTTATTCGCATCCGCTCCCACTTTGTTTGCTTGGAAGATCACTAAGTTGCCGGTAATACCTGAAGGCTTATTGTTTGCCCAATCGGTCACCCAAGTTCTCAAAGTAGATGCAGTGATCAGGCCGTATTGGTTCGCGTTATAATCATCCGCAGATTCGATCGCAAGATCGGAAGCGCTTGCCACCTTTACACTGGAAGTTCCTCCTCCAATTGCAGCTAACGCGAGTGCAGAACTGTCGGAAGATCCCTCTCCACAATTCCCGAGTAATCCCAGCGCAATTGCCAGGAGGCTCGAATTAATGAGCGTATTTTTCATTTTGTTCTCCTAAATGCTGGTCCGGTCGGGGTTCCCTCATGTTTATTCCACAGCGGACTCTAAGCACAAAGTCGAGGAAAGGCTCTGTTTTCACCAGGTTTATTTCAATATAACGAACATATTGTCTAATTAATTAAATAATATATTGTAATAAGAGAACAATTTCTTAAACAAAACGGAGTAAACTCTAAAAAATACGAAACAAAATGACTGTAGAAAATACTTTTTGTGAACTTAGGAGGCTTTATTTTCCGTTAAAGCAGAATATTCAAAAATTAAAAATTACCTTTTTATAAAGTAATCTGGATTCAAAAGAAAATATGCGGCCCTGAATATATCAGGCACACATATCATATTTATAAAAAGGATTTTGGCCCAAGTGAAACTTAAGCCGGAAAGAAAGATCTATTTTAATCGTCAGAAAGAGAAGAGGACCAGATCAAATAGGAGTCCTTTTCCCCTAAGTTTGCGAGCTCTTGTAGATCCTTTCCCAAGAAAGTCATGCTGTCTCCTTCTTGTAAGTCGAACCATTTACCACCCACTTTCAAACGAAGCGCGCCTGATTGCAGGAATAAATTCTGTCTCTGTTTAGATTGCACTTTTGTAATAAATGTTTTGGCAACTCCGGAAAGAAGTTTTATCTCAAATAGTCTAGTTTGAAATCTAGTTTCTTCATGCAGAAGAGGACGGATCACATATTGATTCTCTTCTACTGAATTTTCGCTGGAGTCTTCTTTCCTGTAAATTTTAGGAAATTCTTCCTTTGAAAATTCCATGAGACTGGACAAAGGCAAACGGATCGCCTTCGAAATTTTCCATAATAAAGCGATGGAAGGCGCAGCCTTTCCCGATTCAACAAGACTCAGCATTCCTCGGCTTACCTGAGATAATTCAGCAAGCTTCCCAAGAGAAAAACCTAACTCTTGTCTCCTCTTACGAACCAAGGTCCCAATAGATTGGATCAGACCTCTTTCAATCGGATCGATCGTTGGCATACTCGGTTCTCCCCACTGGATCGGAATTTTGTTTATTCCAAACAGTTATAATAACTATTTATCCAACTTATTGGAAATATTGTTCAAAATAACAATCAAAATTCTTCAAAAAGAGAAAAAAATCCGATTTAACTTAAAGTAGAAGATTTTCCCAAGGATTTGATGATTTTAGAAGAAAACCGAGTTCTATACCAAACTAGCAGAATGGGAACAAAGAGTATGCCTATCGAAGCAGGAATCCAATCAGGATGCGCGTAATACCCTTTTTCTAATACGGACTTCCAATCTCCCAAGTTCGCGTAGTTCAAGTAAGAGAACTGTCCCAAAAACAAAAGCGCCCAAGAAGGCCAAAAGCCCCCTCGTATCCCAAGCAAAAATGGAAACATCCAAAGTAGATACCAGGCATTTACAACTGGAGAGAAGTAGAAGAATAAGAAGAATGTAATTCCGATCTTCTCCTCTTCTCCTAAGTCGAAAGAATATTTTTTATTAAAAAATAGTAATATACTAAAAACTGTTGGGATAACCCAGATAGTTCTGGAAAATTCTCCAAATATTGCATAAAGAATATTATAACCCAAAGGAAAGAACGTAAAACTTCCTATAAATCTGCTCAGAGCGACAAAATCGGTCTCTTTAGAAAAAAATAGAAAAGGAGAATAAGGTAAGGTTATTCCTAAAATGGGAAAAATAGCATCTACTCCCGCTTTTTTCCAATTATGATATCTGCCCCAATGCAATTTTAATAAAAAAGGAAAAAGCATGACTCCGAACCCTTTTACAGCCAGACTAAGCCCCCATATAAAAAAGCTTAACCGATACCTGCCCTTCTCCGCTAAATAAAAAGAATAAAATAAAAGAAAGATCCCTATAATATCCGGATGAGAATTTAGGAAAATCTCTTTAATCAGGATCGGATTCCAAAAATATAAAGAAGATGATCGAATCCCGTATTTAGTTCTGATCAAGAAAAATAGAAGAATGTCCGGAACCAAAAGAAAAAGTTTGAGTGCCCAGAGCCTCCAAGGAAATAGAAGATGAGCGAGATAAAAATAAATCTCTAACACCGGGCCATAGATAGTAGGCCAATCCGGATGATTGATCCTAGAAAGTATTTCCGCTCTAATCGGATCCAGCTCTCCAAAAAAAGATTCAGGAATGATCCCATAAGGATTTCCTTTTTCGGAACTGATCCATCCATCCCAAAGATAACGAGCCCAATCGTCTTCAAAGATAGGGACAGAAAAGATCAAAACAACGCGAAGAATAAGTCCTAAAACAAAATTCAACCTTCCGGAAGTTTCGAAAGTTTTCGTAAAAAATAGAAATCCATAAACAATACTTAATCCGCAAAAACCAAGAATATATAAACTTCCTGTTAAACTTCTTTCCTTGTTCTTCACTTCCCAAAAGAGAAAAATGAATAAATAAGCGAAAGAAGCCAGGATCCAAATTAGGTTCGCGCGACTCAGAATGTGGTTTCTTCTTTCTTTATTCCTTTCGAATTCCAAGGCCAATTTCCATTTTCACAGTTTGATACCAGTAAAAACTCAGGATATTTATCTGTAATATTAAAAATATTCTGTTATATAGGAATTTTAGTATTGTTTATTGACGAATTCTAAACCACATTCCAAGTTAGCCCAAATGAAACTCGTAATTTCTCTTGCCTTAGTTCTTCTAACTTCTAATTCTCTCTTCGCCTCCGAAAAACTTTCCGGAGTCAGAGGATGGTTTATTAGTGCACCTGAAGCGTTGTTTTTACACCAACAAGGTGCAGTGTTCGTGGATGCGAGAGATGGGATCAAGATATCTACTTTCTCCAGGTCAGTTCCATTGGGCTGGCAGGAGATCTCTCAAAAAGAATTTCCGAACCAAGGTAATTTAGTCCAAACTTCTGAAGCGAAAGAACTACTGCGCAAGAAAGGATTGGATGCGAGCAAGATCGTATTAGTATTTGGGGATCCTACTGGAGGCTGGGGAGAAGAAGGTAGGATCGTATGGTCTTTACGTACATTAGGTTTTTCTAAATCTTTTGTAGTAGATGGGGGAATTAACGCTCTACAGAAGGCTTCTAACTCTCCTATTCCAAATCGTCCTGAAATACTTTCCAAAATTAACGCTTCTACATCGGAAAATAAAAATTGGTCGGCGGATTCCAAATTGATCCAATCAGAACTCTCTGATAAAAAATTCGCGTTTATAGACACCAGAGAAGAAAGAGAATTTTTAGGGCAGACTCCTTACGGAGAATCCAGAGGAGGACATCTTCCCGGAGCAAAATGGATCTATTATAAACAATTTTTGGATAAAGATGGATATTTATTAAGTGAATCCAAGATTGTTTCTAAATTATATGAATTAGGTATTTCCAAAGATAAGACAGTGATCTCTTATTGTACTGGAGGGGTCAGATCAGGATGGATGACGTCGGTTCTGGTCTCTTTAGGTTATAATGCAAAAAATTACGCGGGATCTATGTGGGAATGGTCTTCTAAAGGAGATCAAAACCATCCTTTAGTAACTAGATAATGTTCTTAAATAAAAGAAGAAGTTTAACATTAGCTGTTCTATCTTTATCATTAGCCCTAAGTTTATTTTATTGTATTTTTACAAAACCAAAGGACAAGCCGATCCCAGTGGACGAGGTGTTCTCTCAGGCTCCTTGGTCTAAGCCACTACCCTACCTACCTCCTCTTGCAGGAGTAGGAGAAGTTCGAGCAGAAAATTGCGGAAGATGCCACGTAGAAATTTATGCAGAATGGAAAACATCCACTCATGCAAACGCCCTTTCAGATCTTCAGTTCCAATCTGAACTTTCTAAATCTTCTTCTCCTCGTTGGCTTTGTTTAAATTGCCATACTCCGGTTGCAAACCAGAGAGAAACATTGGTCAACTATCTAAATAACGGAAATTACAGAACTCCAATAGAAGAACCGAATCCAAACTTTGATCCTAAGATGAAAGCAGAAGGAGTTACATGTGCAGTATGCCATGTTCGCTTGGATGAGCAGGGGAACTCCTACGTATTAGGTGCAAATGGAACTACAAAACCTCCTCACCCTATCAAGATTGATCCAGACAAATTGAGGAACAGATGCCTAGACTGTCATAATGCAAATTATGTTTTGGACGACCAATTGGTCTGCGCTTTCAAAACAGGTATTGAGTTGGAACAAAAGGGGAATTCCCACGGAAAAGTCACCTGTGGTTCCTGCCATATGGGCGAATTACAACGTAAGTTAGTCAAACCGGAACTAGACACTCCGATTAGAACTTCTCACAAACATTCCTTTATCGGTGGAGGAGTTCCGAAAAAATTCGAACTCTATGAGAAACAGATCCCTGGCGGATATAGAACCGGTCTGAAGATCGAGCCTCTTAAATGGAAGAAGAAAGGGAACGAATTAGAATATTCAGTTTCTCTTACGAATGAAAAGGCTGCACATAATATACCGACCGGAGATCCTGAAAGATTTATACTTTTGAAAATTTCATTATTGGACGCCAAAGGTAAATCTCTGGCGACCAAAGAAATCAAATTCGGACAAGAATGGGAATGGTATCCTAAGGCAAGGCTCGTTGCCGATACTCGCATCCTTCCGGGAGAAACGAAGGTTTGGAAAGATCTATTTTTCGGAATTGAAAAAGAACATTCTAAAATCATATTCGAAATTTATCATACTCGACTTAAAGAATCCAACGCGGAACATATGAGAAAAAATAGTGAGAATGTTCACTCGGACCTTCTTCGCAAAAAGATCTCGGAAATAGAAAATTTTTATCCTTTTTCCACGATAGTTCATAAAGAAGATATAGATCTAAACTCAGGAAAGAGCCGTGTCTATTCCACTGAGGAACTTTTTAGGATCTCTAAAAACAGAAAAGGAGAATAGACCTTTTGTCAGCTCCCTGGGCAAATTCAAAATTTTTAATCCCCGCCTTAAACGAAGAAGAATCTTTACCTAAGGTTTTGGATTCCCTCTTCGAATTTGGGATCTTGCCTCGACAGATTTTAATCTTAGACAATGGATCCAAGGATTCTACTCCTCAGATAGCAATCGATTCAGGAGTGATCTTAGTCCAAGAACAAAAAAGAGGTTACGGAGCCGCTTGTTTAGCCGGCATTCATTACCTTCAAGAGAGAAAAATTTCTCCTGAATTCATAGTGTTTATGGATGCGGATGGTTCGGATGATCTTAAAAATTTAGAGGACTTATTCTCTAAATTTTCCGAAGATCCAAATACAAATTTTGTGATAGGTTCCAGAACTTTAGGAAATGCGGAGCCTGGTTCTTTGTCATTCTTGCAGAAGTTCGGAAATTGGCTTTCCTGCTTTTTGATCCGAATATTTTACGGAATAAGATTCACTGATCTCGGACCGTTTCGCGTTCTAAGGTGGCAATCTTTGTTGGATTTGGATCTACAAGATCCAACTTGGGGATGGAACTTAGAAATGCAAATTAAAGCGGTCCGGAAAAAATTTAAGATCCAAGAAGTTCCTGTCAATTATCGAACACGAAAGAGTGGGAAGTCGAAGATCAGTGGAAATCTGATCGGAAGTCTGAAAGCCGGAGTAAAAATACTTTATATTTTCTTTAAGTTAACTTTTTTCGAGAGCAAGTCGAGGTAGCGGAGCTTGTTCCGATAGTTTATTACTCTTTCCCGAGGACATTTTACCAAAGGTATTATTGTTAACCGAATTTGGAAAGAATTTCTGGAATTTTTTCCGGATGAATAGGTCTGGAATAATAATAGCCTTGCCCTACGTCACAACCAGCTTCTTTCATCAATCTTTCCACTTCCGCAGTCTCTATTCCTTCTGCGACTACATTCATTCCTAACTTATGACCTAAATCTATGGAAGCCTGACAAATAAACAAGGATTCTCTATCCCTTGGGGAATCCATAACAAAGGACTTATCTATCTTCAATTCAGTAAATGGAAATCTATGCAACTGTTTCAGGGAAGAATAGCCTGTACCGAAATCATCGATGGAAAGTCCGATCCCTCTGATCCTAAGTCTTGTTAAAATATCTTGAGTAAAGCGAATGTTCTCTAAAAACCCAGTTTCAGTGATTTCCATTTGAAATTGACTTTGAGGGATCCCTTTGTTCTTAATTTTAGAAAGTATCCTTTCGGGAAAATCCAGCTCAGTCAAAGTAACAGGAGATACGTTAACCGCTACTCTAAGTTTACGTCCATTCGTATGCCAGATCCTTGTCTCATCCAGTGCAAGATCGATGATCTTCTCGGTCATTAGATTTAAGATATTGGTTTCTTTTTCCATCAGAGGTAAAAAAGAATCAGGAAATACCAATCCTAATTTGGGATGGTTCCATCTCACCAGGGCTTCGAAACCTTCTACCCTTCCTGTTTTTAGATCGAATTTAGGTTGATAAAATAATATGAACTGATCGGAACGAACTCCTTCTAAAACTTCTTCCTTTTCGAAGGTAGGCCCCGAATTTCCTTTGCCGCCCGTTTTAGTACGAGAAGAAATGTCCGATTCTTTTTCAGCAATCGCAGATAATGTATTTCTAATATCGGAAACTCGGATGGGCTTTTCCATGACCGCGGCGATATGTAGTCCATATTCTCCGGCTAATGTTTCTGCACTATGAAGCGTCCTTCTGTCCGCACCCGAGATCAAGATCACATCCGGGTGAACGTCCTTCTCGGATAGGAAGCGGATTACGTCCACTCCATCCATTCCAGGGATCATCAAATCTAAGATCACACAATCGAAACTTGGATCTACTTTATCTAAAAAATCGGGAGCTGTATGGGATAAGGAAACGGAGAAGCCGCAATCTACAGCGATCTCTCCCAAGATCTTTGCGATCTCTTCTTCGTCGTCAAGGATCAGAAGTTTTTTAGAATTTCTTAGATCCGTCATGGAAGAATTTCTCCGATTTTGCGAACCGCTTCTTTCAAAGAGTTTTTGGTATAAGGTTTTCGTACCAGAGGAATAGTATTAGGAAGTTCTAAACTTTCTTTCCGGCCCGAAGAGGTAGCGATTATTTTTCTTGAGCCAAATCTTTCCAGTTCTTTTTTCAGATCTATCCCTTTAGAATCCGCTAGTTGGAGGTCCAACAATACGAAAGAGATTTCTGGATCGCCTGAGAAAAATTTTGCCAATCGTTTCATATCCGAACTCACATGAGGTTCGTAACCCAGTTCTCTCAAATATACGCAGGCCAATTCAGCGGTTTCTCGATTTTCTTCCATAACCAAAGTTTTCTTTTTGGTTGCGATAAGTTGCTCGTTCTTTGCCTGCTCATGTACCGGCAAGAATATTAGAAAACTAGAACCATATTCCGGCGCGGTGATAACTTTTAGAAAACCGTTCGATTGTTTTACAAAACCATAAACCATGGTCAATCCCAAACCGGTTCCTTTTCCACCACCTTTGGTCGAAAAAAATGGATCGAAAATACGAGCCTTAGTACTATCGTCCATGCCTGTCCCTGTGTCGGTAACGTTAACCAAAAGGTAATCCTTTGCTTCCAAACCGGAAATTTTAGGTCCTTTTGTATCTCCATTACGCACAAATCCGGTAGAAATAAATATTTTACCGCCTTCTGGCATAGCGTCCCTTGCATTTAAAGCAAGATTGAGCACAGCGGTCTCAAGTCCGGTCTTTTCTATGTCGCAAACCGTCTTTTCGTCGGCAATCTCGTATTCTATTTCTATTTTTTCAGTTCTGATCCGATCCAGAATAGGAATAAAATCCTTCAATACCCGGTTTACGTCGCATGATTCAGGATTCAAAGCTTGCTTCCTTGAAAAAGCAAGAAGCCTTTTATTGATCTCGACTCCCCTTTGTATGGCGTCTTGTGCGGACCGAACCCTTTTCATTAGATCTTCAGAATCTTTCAACTTCATTTCAAGAAGATCTAGATTTGCTAATATTACATTTAATAAATTATTAAAGTCATGCGCCATTCCGCCGGCGAGTTGTCCAACTGCTTCCATTTTTTGAGAATGCCTAAGTCTTTCTTCAGAATTTCGTCTTTCCGTAATGTCTCTCTCTATTCCCATCAAGTGAGTGACTATACCTTGCTCATTCACGATTGGAAAGATATCCATCTCAATCCAATATTCTTTTCCATCTTTGTCGTAATTAATGAGCTCTTCGAAACAAGGTTTGGCCTCTGAGATTGCCTTTCGTATCCGATCGAGAACAATCCTATCCGTTTTAGGGCCTTGTAGAATTCTAGGAGTTTTTCCTAATACCTCTTCTCTTTTATAACCGGTCAGTCTTTCAAATGCACCGTTTACATATACGATCCTTGGTCCGGGTCCATCTATAGGAGAAACTTCTGTGATCAGAAAAATATCTTTGGATCTTTCAATCCCGATCTTAAGAAGGTTTAGATTTTCTTCCGTCGTTCTTGTTTGTAAAACTAAACGTAAAGATCGATCCAAAAGGTCAGAACTCACGTTCTGTTTAAGTAATAGATCTGCAAAGTCGCGCTTGGAATTTTTAAGTAATTCTTTACTTTCCTGATCTTTTGCAATAGCGATAAGAGGAGGAAGTATCCGGGACTTCTCCAAAACTTCTAAACTTTTTTGGGAATTGTATTGGAATAGTATAACGTCAAAAAACTCGGTTTTGGTCTTATTCAAGGCTTCTTGAAAATCCAAAACCCGGGTACATTTAGGAGTAAAGGATTCGATACCTTCTAATAAAGTTCGGATCCATTTGTATTCTTCTTCGCTATCTTCTATGATTAAAATACTGGACCGCATCAGGCATTCGACGAAAAACGAAGAGCTTAACCCGCGTTTCTCTTCCTAAAAAAAATCCGATCCGAATATTTTTAGCTATCAGAAATCTATATAGAGCGTAAGCCTATTGAAATTTCTTAGCAGGAAGATCCGGATTTTGGGCAAGAATAGAATACCGCATTGGTTCTTAGGATCTATACTATTCTTCTTCTTTTTAGGCTGTCAACCAGGGAAGGAAAGCCCTAAAGTCATACAAGGTATCTTGGACCTAAGACAATGGAATTTCCAAAAGGACGGCAATATCAGTTTAGATGGAGAATGGGAATTTTATTGGAATGAGCTTCTTCCCGATCTCAAATCTAAACCGCAACCACCCTCAATCTCTTATATAAAAGTCCCCGCAAAATGGGACAAAGGGCGTAACGTCACTCATAAATACCCGAGCCACGGCTTCGCGACTTATAAGGCAAAAGTATTATTGCCTGAATCAAATACGCAGCTCAGTCTTAAGATCTCTTCCATCAGCTCCTCTTATACGTTGTTCGTAAATGGAAAGGAGATCTCCAGAGGGGGGAATGTAGGAAAAGAAGAATCTGAATATTCTCCCGGATATAAACCGGGAGTTTTTAGCTTTATTTCAGACAAACCTGAACTCGAGATCCTGATCCATGTTTCGAATTTCAAATATTCGAACGGTTCCGGGATCTGGAATCCGATCCAGTTAGGAAACACATCCGATATACAACAGATTTCGTTAAGAGCCACCATGTTGGATTCCATCACATTCGGGACCTTGTTTGTGATGTCGTTATATCATTTTACGTTTTATTTAATGAGAAGAAGGGACCCATCCGCTTTATTCTTTGCAGTGCTCTGCTTGTGTATAGCTCTTAGAGTTTCCTTTTATGGAGAAAGGATATTTTATAATGTATTCCCGATCTTTAAAAACTACGAGTTTTCGGTAAGAGGAGAGATACTATTCCTATTTTTACTTTTGCCAGGAACAATTCTGTATGTCCAATCCATATTCAAGGAACAATTCAAAAAGGACAGAGTATTTAACATTACATTTTACTTAAGTATTCTTCTGGTTTTTTCTGCCGCGTTCTTTCCTACAAAATTGTTTACCATGTCCTTCTTCATCAACTCCTTGGAACTAATGATGTTGGGAATTTTGACCTATCTATTTTTCAGACTGGCGTTCATGTCTTTAAAAAGGGTAGAAGGAGCCAGAATTTGCTTTTTTAGTCTAGTCGTTAACTTGATCACTGTTGCAAATGATGTACTATATTTAAATAAGTTTATAGATTCTTTCTATATGGTCCCATACGGAGTTTTGGCACTTGTGCTTTCTCAATGCGTCTTGCTTGCTTCAAGATTCTCCAAAGGTTTTGTGCTCGCGGAAGATCTAGGAGAAGAACTCAAAAAACTAAATATAAACTTGGAACAGATCGTAGTCGAAAGAACGGAAAATCTAAATGAGTCTTTGAAACTTTTAAAAGGAGACCTTTCTCTCGCTAAAAAGTTACAGCAAAAGACATTGCCTACTCTCAACCTGAACGGTAAGAATGTTTCTATTCATCCATATTATCTTCCTATGTCCGAAATAGGAGGAGATTATTATGATATTTTTGAATTGGAGCCCGGTTATTTTCGTTTGTTCTTAGTGGATGCGACAGGTCATGGGGTCCAGGCCGCGCTTCTTACAATGACTATTAAGGCGGAATTCGAAAGCATTAAATTCGCCAAAGCCCAACCTTCTCGTATATTAGAATTATTAAATACAGCCTGTTGTCAAAAATACAAAAGTATCAATATTATATTCTCCGCAGTATTGGCGGATATAGATTTGAACAATAATGTTCTGTATTATTCTTCCGCTGGACATCCTCCTCAAGTCTTGAAACAAAAACAAGAAGGAGCGGATTATCTGTATTCCAGAGGACCCATCATAGGCCTGAAAAAAGAAGCTACTTATAAGAATGTGACTGTACCTCTTCTTCCTGGGAATAGGATCTTTTTCTTTTCGGATGGGATTTTCGAAGAATTCGATCAGGAAAAAAAAGAATTCGGAGAGAGCAGAGTTTTATCCATTCTGAGCAGGAATACAGGTATCCAGGAAGTAGCGGAAGATCTGATCTCCGAACTACAAATTTTTGTAGGCCCAAGAGGTTTCCAAGATGACGTTACACTTCTTGCAGTCGAAGTTCATTAAAAATTTCACGAATACTTCCCGGCAGACTTTTTTTTCATAGTTATTTTTCGTAACATCTATGTTAGATGGAAAAAATCCGGTATGTTGCAGTCTCGTTTTATCCTATTTTGTATTTTAGCTCAATTCAATTGTGGGACCGTTCTCTTGTTCATGCAGGACTTAGATACTTCCCGAAAGAATGATGCTAGCGTTTTATTACTTCTTTTAGGCTTCACGAATCATTTTGGCAAACCTTATGTAGAGATCTCTCCAGGCAGTTTAGTGCTCGTTGCCCCTACTTCATCCGATCCAAGTACGGGCTCTTATTTAGCGCGGGTCCGTAATATACCTGATTCCTGGTACCTGAATGAATTCACTTTCGATCTTCAAGTAACTGGATGTTCCGGCTATATAGGCTCTCTCAATGGTTCAGGCGGTCTTCCTGCCACAGTATCGTTTACGTCAGGCGACCTGTATTCTATTTCTATGGATCTAGTCGGGCTCGGGGACGGAGGAGGAGCCACTCAAGTCTGTTCCTTGACCCATACCATTACTTTCAGCTCCGGAACGGACTTACAAACCGGAACAAATGCTGGAAGTATTTCGGTTACCATCCCTCCGATGTTCTAATATATATCATATTTATATAATATATATTTCTTATTCCTTAATTTCCAAAGAAGATATAGGCAAAGAATATAGTCCTCTCGAAGTTTTATCGAAAGAAGGAAAATATACTCTATCCTCAAAAGGAACCGATACCGAAATATCTTTAATCTTAGAACCATCATGCATAGAATAATAGAGAGGTATTTTGCCGCTCGGATCGATCACAAGTATTCCGGTATTATGAGAGATAGGCAGAATTTTCTGAGGCAACGATAGGATCACTTTCTTGAGCCATGGATTTTTATGCACAAAGTTCACAAGTCCGGATCTTTTCTTGATAATTCCTGTCCAGATCCTTCCATTTTGATCTCTTTCCAATCCATCAGCAAGCCCGGGAAGATTTTCGAAAAGTATTTCGAAACTTCCCCGATCCTTTCCGGATAGGAAAGCTCGGATGATCCTAAACTTAGTGGTTTCCGTAAATACGACGGACTCTTCTTTTCCATCGGCACTCTTTTCGAGAAGTATCCCATCCACAAAAGTAAATCCGTTTAAAGCGAGCGAGATCGTTTCTTTATTTCGATCTAACATCCAAAGTTTTCCGTGTGGATAAAGGCCTATCGCTTCCGGAACTGCACCACTTCCCATCGCCGCATCAAGTCTTTCGAAAGGTTCCGTGATATAGATACGATTTCCGTCCTCGGATACAGCCAGATCATTACATAAAGAGAACGGTCTCGAATTGGAAGAATTTAGATCCTGAAGGGAAAAGATCGGCATTTCCGAAAAAGGGTATACCTTTTCGAATTCTTCTTTTTCTAATTTAGGAAGATCTAATATGATCGGATCTATCTTTTTAGTTTCAATATCCACTTCGTAAAGACCGACTCTATCTTTTTCGCCGTAGGTTTCTCCTCCGAGCCTGGAGGCACAAACTAAAATTTTATTCTTGGTCTTATCTGAATATTGCATCCCAGCCGGATTCACGGGCGGTTTTATCCATTGTTCCGCTTTTCCGGTCTTAAAATTTAGTCTCCAGATCCAGCCATCCATTCCGGAAGCGTATCCAAACTCTTTAGCACGATCGAAAATTAGATCATCATGCCCTGGCAAATCGATCATTTCCACTTTAAGTCCATTGAAGAAAGGATCTCGTTTGTCTTGGACCTCCGAAATGGAAGAAGGAACATCTCCTAATTTATAAGGTTCTCCTATTTTAATTCCGGATGGATTACATACATTTATAATCGAAAGAGTCAAAAATATTATAATTTTATGATTTAACTTCATACTGCTTCCAATAATTTTCCGTATTTTTGTACATGCGGGACCTCGTCGTCCAACCAATATGCCTTATCCTTTTCTACCACAAGGATCTCTTCGAATTTAAAACCTGTTTTGCCTCTTCCCAAATGAGGTTCGATTGCCCAGAGACCTGTCTTCTCCCCTTCATGATCGGGGGTCAAGAGTTCAGGAAGAACCTTATGGCTTAAGAACTCGAAAGATCCTTGCAGACTGAACCAACTCGCAAAACTGATCGGCAGAATAGGAAAAGAAATATTAGGTAAATGTACTTTATATACTCTATGCCCAAGAACTGCAAATGGATACAAAGAATGAACGTTATCAAATCCATTTAGTTTAGAGTCCTGGTCTATTTTATGCCAGATATCTGAAGAACTCATGGAAGAAGAAAACAATTTAGGAAGTTCCGATCTGAGCTTTAATAGATATCTCATTCCGTTATCCAACTCCGGATTTTTGGTTAAGGAAGAAGAATATCCTATGTCTCCGATATATCCGTCCACGACTGGAGACACATCTAAGATGAAAGATTCGTTTGCTTGTAATCTTCTTTTGCTCGGATGAAATTGAGTAAATCTTTTATAACCGTCAAATCTTGCATGTTCTCCGAACCAAGCGAAAGGACGATGTAGGAATGCTTTGACCCCATGATCCTTTAAGAATATTTCCATTCGCCTCACTGCTTGGAGTTCGGTCCAACCTTCTTGCATTTCCTTTTCAGTCTCGGTAACACATTGGTAGGCCAATCTTTGTGCCTTTAAAAATCCTTCCTTCTCTTCTTGGGTAGGAGAATGGATAGATTTGGAAGTGTATCTGGAAATTTTGGAGGAGAGTTTGGATAAAAATCCTTTTCGTTTTTCTATTGGCATATAGTTTCTCTAAGCTCGGATGAGAAAAGAGTAACAGAGAGTAGAAGGTTCCGCTTGAACGATTCCGGTATGAGAAGAAATTTTAATTAGATCAGATCTCCTGATTCACAAAATCGAACTTCGATCGATTTTAGATGGCCGAAAAATAAAGAAGGAACAAATCCAAAATTTTCCTTAAAGGTTCGAGTGAAATGAGCTGAGTCGGAGAAACCGGCAGAATGTGCCGCTTCCGTGAGACTTTTTCCCTCTTTCAAAAGTTTTGCCGCTTCTAAGATCCGAACCCATAATAAATATCTACGCATCGGGATCCCTAAATTTTCTTTAAAAAGGCGAATGAGCCTGTCTTCTGATACGGAAAAATTTTTACCTATCTCTTTCATTCTAATACTATCAGGCATTTCCTTTCGGATCGTATTTGCGATCCGGGCAATTCTTTCATCAATTATCTTTTCCAATTTTCGGAAAGGATAAACGGATCTAAGCAAATCTAAATGTAATTCCCAGGCTTCCTCATCATTTAAGTTTCCATAATATAATTCCCATAGTCTTTCTATCAGAGGTAAGAAAGTAGAAATGTCCAACTTCTTCACTTCTCCTACCTTAGCAAACTCAGAGATGGAAGAATATTCGTAAGTTTCCGGATCTATAAGTAATGCAACCATCTCCACTCCGGGAGAAACAGTTTTATGATATGTATTCGGCCCGACCAAGGCCACACGATATTCTTCTTTTCCTTTTTCAGTTTCGATATGGATATTATCTTTTAAGGAAATCGCTAAGGTAGCGGCATAATGCGAGTGGAAATCTGTCTGCATGAAATTTGTCGCAAATATCACACGACCGTTCCATAAATAGAGAATTCCTCTGCTTGTAAAATCCATCTAAGATTCTAACCCGTCCTCCTTGCACTATAGAAACAAGGAGAACGATTCTTCTCGCAAAAAGAGGAAGATCAAGTAAAAATATTAGAATACTCTTTAAATAGGATAAGGTAGAATATTGATACCTTTATAGCCCTTCTCATAAACGGATAAGTAGATTTTTTCCTTTCCTGGGATCACTACGATCAGAGTAGAAAATTTAGATCCATCGTGCATTCCATAATACAAGGGAGTTTTTCCATCTTTTGAAAGAACAAGTAGACCTGTTCTTTTAGACACAGGTTGGATTTTTTGCGGAATATATAATACGAGACGTTTCCAGAAAGGATGGTTGTGCAACCATGTTACGAGTTTAGATCTTTCGATCACTAGGGCCACCCAGACTCTTCCTTGAGGATCTCTATCCATTCCATCAGGGAATCCAGGCAATCCATCGATCACTATCTCATCTTTTCCGGAATTTTCTCCGGATAGATACATTCGGATCAATCTAAATCGAGACACTTCGTTTAACAAAATGGAGACCTCTTCCTTATGCCCCACAGAATATTCCAACAAGATCCCATCAACATAAGAGTAATTATGAGCGACAAGAGAAGAAGTTCCGTTTTTCAGATCGATCTTCCAAACATTACCATTCTTTCCTAAACTCAAAGCTTCGTTTCTAGATTGATCGCTTACGCCTAAAATCGCACCGGGATGATCGTAAGGTTCCGTAAAATAGATCCTTTCTCCATCTGAGCTGATCGCAAGGTCATCCGCTTTTTCTATTTGTCTGCTATTGGAATCATTCATCTCGGAAATACGAATGGCCAATTGTCTCTCAGTTGCATAAAGTTTTCCTAATGTACTGATAGTATTTACACTTTGACCTGGAGGGATTTTTGGAACACGATTGCTTATCTTACGAATAGATTTGTTAGAAATTTTTAGCTCGTATATACCCGGCCCGTTTGGCTGGATAGGATCTTCCTTCTTACCTCTCGATACACAAAAATAAAGTAGATCCGAATTTTTAGGATGGGCCACCATCCCTGCGGGCATCAAAGGAGTTTTTACAAAAGGTTCTGCCTTGTTTTGTTTTAGATCCAGTATCCAAATAAAACCATCCATGGAAGAAACGAATGCTCTCCCAAGCTCTTCTTGTAATATGATCTCATCCTGAGCCGGAACATTCGGAATGAGCATTTGTATCCCTCTCTGAGAAAGATCCTTTGAGTCCTTTGCTTGCTCAATTTGAGAGTTATAAGTAAAATTTACACTTTCTTGGATTTGGTCTTTGAAATATTCTTCCGGATAGGAAAGTTGGCTACTTATAAGCGCAAGTAAAAGAAATAGAATGAGTAGATAGAGAGATCGTTTTCGATTCATCCACAGATCTTAGCAGAGAGATTGCGGATTCGCTTGAATGATTCCGGTATGCGGAGAAGGTTATGACCTATTTGGGTTATTTTGCATTTCCGGTAAATTTTAATTTTGTTGTTCTGAACCAACCCCAAAAATTCTATATACTAAGCTACTGAAAGCAAGTTTGTCGGAATTTCGGATAATGTATCAACTTATACTCTCTATTATATTCTTTTTTGTAATATTTACATCTTGCTTCCAGTCTTCCGGCAATCCTCAATATCGGCAACTTGCTACGATTGCAGGGATCACTAACTTTTCATCTGCAGGCAAACAAATCGAACTTCCGGAAGAAGCTCCTAAGATTGAAATTCTTTCTATTAGTCCTAAAAATTATAAACCGGGAGATTTAGTTACTGTCGATTATAAGATCTCTCAGATAGGAACGGGGGATTGGACAGGACCAATTGATTTCATTCTTACAGATTCTAATAATTGTACGGGATATTGCGTATCAACGAGTGATACTTCAAGCAATTGGCACAAGACTCAAGATATAGGAAATTTTACTAGCTACTTTAATTCCATTTCTTGGCCATATGGGAATTACCAATTTGCTCTTATGGTAAATAATCAAATTATAGCCAAGTCAGAACCTTTGGAAAGTGTAATTACTCATTCAACTGCTTCTTCTTTAGTAATGAATGGCCCCGCTCTAAGCGGCTCAATCGATTCTGCAACAGATGAAAAACTTTTCAAACTAAATGTAGGACCAACATATAAAGATTTTATAGTCGGCGTTACCTTGGACAAGATAGATTATATTTACGCTTCTCTATATCCTCCAAACACGAATGGATCTGATTTAATGAAAAATAAAGCCATGAGTAGAGGAGACTATATAGCCCCTAGGAATTCGATCCATTATCCTAAGGTAACTGGAGATTATGAAATTCTACTTGCCAATGCCGGTTCTCCTCCTCTTTCGTTCACAATCCAGGCAAAAAACACATCCATATCTGGTGGAGGAAGCTGCAATAACGTTGGTTCTTTTTTTGACAATTACGGTTGTACTGATCACGTTGTTGGTACACTTATGACAGCTGGCATATGTGATGATAGCGATGGCACCTGGAGTGCAACACAAACCTGTGCTCAAAGAAATCCGGGGCTCACTGTATCAGGAAGATGTACTACATTCAAATTTATTTCTTTTTGGAATTATGAATTTGTAACTCGAACAACTTATTCGAATTCATCAAATCCAGTTACCCCCGCAGCTGCTAGCAGCAATTGTAGTGATGGTCTATTTCAAGCCGTAAATTGATCCCGTATTTTTGATCCAGATCAAAGACAAAATAATGGATTAGTTTTATAATAGGAAGGATGAAATCATTTCTGGATTTTCGTTCTGCAATCTGGTCAGTTGCTTTTCGCCCATTTTTTTTAGTCAGTTCATTTCATGCTATATTTGCAGTTCTTGTCTGGATCTTAATTCTATTCTCAATCATTCCTTCTCCGTTTCTAACTGGAGGAATTCAGATCCATTCCTATGAGATGGTTTTCGGTTTTGGACGAGGGGCAATTATTGGATTTCTTTTTACTGCAGGTCAGAATTGGACAAAAAAAGTTCTCGCTAAAGAAGGATATTTGGCGCTTCTATTCGGACTCTGGTTCTTAGGTAGATTCGGATTCTTATCCAATCCATATCTTTCCTATATTGCACTTACTGCAGATCTATACTGTGATCTATTAGTCCTTTTCTATCTTACACCTCCTCTATTTGCAAAAGGCCAAGAACATAATCGTGTTGTAGTAGTAACTTACTTTCTTCTTTTCTTACTTCATATACTAACTGCATTTTCATTTTTAAGTATTCTACCGGAAGGATGGAGCCTACATTTCATCCATCTTTCTCTTTTCGTAATACTTCAATTCGTGATCTTGATCGGGGGAAGGATTATGCCGTTCTTCTCGTCAGCTGCTATCCCAGGTTCGAATCCGAAAAGATTTCTGAAATTAGAAAGTTTAATAAGATATGGAGGGTTCCTTTTTTTAGCGATAGAAACTTTCGCTTTCTGGTTTCCTCAGATCGTTCCATTTGCAGGATTATATTGTCTCGCTTTCGGAATGTTAAACTATTCTCGTTGGCTCTTCTGGGAACCTTGGAAATCAAAAAAGGTGCCTATCCTTTGGATCTTACATTTAGGTTATTTTTGGTTGTGTTCCGGATTCTTAGCTTATGGACTTTCTCATCTAGGGTTTTTTCCTACTTCTTCCGCTTTCCATATCTTTACCGTGGGAGGGATAGGAGTTTTCGTATACGGTATGATTACAAGAGTCTCTCTTGGACATACAGGCAGAGCAATTAGAGCTTCGAAATTAATCGTACTAGGTTATATTTTGATCAACTTGGCGGTAATCGCCAGGGTATTTCTTCCTTTAATGAACAAATATAGAGAAGCCTATTTATTCTCCGCGATATTCTGGATAAGCGCATTTCTGATCTTCGTTGTTCAATATTCTAAGATCCTAATAAGTCCAAGAGCATTCGCCAATTCTTGAGATTTTTCAGATCTAAGCCCCAAGATTTCCATTTGACCTGAACTCTTTTCAATAAAGACAATTCAAATAGGGTCCCATGCAGGCGTATTTCACAGAGATTTTTCGTTCTCTTCTTAGTCCGATTCGGATCGTATTTTTGCCTTCCGTAAAGATATATTGGTTCTATATTTTAAGTTCGATCCTGATCACTCTTCTATTGATCGCGTGGAGAGGTTGGAAGGAAAAAGGATTTAGATCCAAGGATTATCTGCGTGAGAATTTATCTAAAAAGATCTGGTTCCACGAATCCGCCCGATTGGATTATAAGTACTATTTAATAAATACGTTCCTATTTGCACTCTTCTTCGGTTATTTCGTTATATCAGGTGCGAGTGTATCCGCTTTTGTCAGCGGGTATTTATCTAAAATATTCGGCGAAACTAATTATCCCTACTCGTCCGGAACATTTTTCATTCTACTTTATTCCATCTTATTTTGGTTAGCAAACGACTTCGGCAGATTTTTCGCTCATTGGCTTCTTCATAAAACTTTTCTCTGGGAATTCCATAAGTTGCATCATTCTGCGAAAGTATTAAATCCTCTCACAGTGTATAGAGTACATCCAGTAGAAGCGATCTTAGTGAATTCATTTGGTGCTCTTTGTTCCGGGATAGTGACAGGCGTTGCAATTTTTCTATTTCCGAACGGGATCAACATGTTGTCTTTTTTAGGAGTGAATGCTGGAATTTTCATATTCAATCTATATGCTAATTTACGACATTCTCATATAGGTCTTCGATTTCCTAAATGGTTGAGTAGAATCCTCTTAAGCCCCGCTCAACATCAGATCCATCATAGTACAAACATCAATCTCCAGAACAAGAATATAGGTGTGTCTTTTGCTTTTTGGGATATTCTTTTCGGAAGCCTCTATATTCCGGAAGAAGGAGAAGCGGAACGTACAGTTTTCGGCTTAGAGGAAGAAGAAGATTCCGACTTTCATAATTTGTTTAAGATCTACTTTTTACCTTTCGGAAAAATACTGAATAGGATCATCCTTCTTTCCAAACACGACTCCAAACCTTGAGATAAATCAAAATCGCAGAAAGGTTTTTATTGATCACTGTCAATGCATTTTACGCGCATCTGAGGTTAAACTTAATTCATTAGAGTCTCTCTAAATGAAAACGATTACGGCTTGGTTTTTAACTCTGATCTTTTTTCCGCGCTTGCTCGTTCCTGCGGAAGGAAGCGTATTCGAAAAACTATTTTTAGGAAATTCCATCTGCCATTGTAATCACAATTCGAGCCGGGAAACTCATCCAAGCAAGGAAGATGATTTTTTCAGGACTAAAACGGAGGCATCTAAGTCTTCCAGTTCCGAAAAACAGGATCGTCCAAACTGTCATTCCGATCCTGAAACATCAGTTCATGAATGTGCGTGCAAAAAAGAAAATTCAGATCGGATCTTCTCCCAAATTAGGGTTTTCTCCTATTATGTAATCGTTCCCAGCATTTATATTGTTCCAATTCTCGGATCTGCCTTCGAAATGAAGGATCTATCTTCCGGAGAATTATCCAAAGCTCATAACCAAAAACTAAAACGTCCCCCAAAACATATTTCCTTTGCCTAACCTTGTCGTCTCCAAAAACAGCTCACGCAGCTCAGGAGAAACATTAAGTATTCAATTTACTATATAAAGGAAAGTTAATATGTTATCCCGTTATATCTCTATAACCGCGATTATTCTCGCACTCTTTCATTTCGACTGCTCCCAGTTGGGTTCCCTGTCGAACGGAACTTCTTCAGAGCAACAACTTATGCAGACTCTCGTTCTCGGAGTGTCTGCTAAGGCAGGATGTTCCATCCAAAGTTTAACTCCAATTTCAAATACTCTTTCTTATGTGCATCCTCAGCGCACAAGATATGATATTCAAAATTGCGCTCCCAGTGATTTAGAAGGACTCGGATTTGCCGGGAATACTTCACAACTTGAAAAAGGACTGAGCGGTAATTCCTCTGATTCAACACTTTCAAGCTCTGGAAATGTCGTTCTTTCTTCTTCGAATGGAGGGACAAATTTAGAAGTTTCCTTCTCCTTAAAATCCGGAGGAAGCCTGACCGCTTATGTTTACGGGTCGGGAACTCCAATTTCAGGTCCCGCATTTCGACTAACGGACTCTAGCAAGGAGCAATTCTACTCAGATATGTCCGGAAACTTCGAAATGGTAAGTAAAGGAACCGCTGCATTGTCCCCCGATACGAACTACACATACTGCATCGATTTTCAATATGCAAGTTCTGAACAATGGATCAATGCCTGGCCAAAAGCATGTTCCGAGGTGACCCAATCAGAACGAAGCTCTATGATGATGTTCCCAGTCATGCAAATGATGAGTGTACCTTCTTATTCCGGAAATCGGGTCGGCTTCATTCTGAATGGAGCAAAACTAACGTCCTTTACGATTGGTTCGATTTTGTCCCAAGTCGATTGATCGTTTCCACTGGGGCCGCTTCGCGGCCCTCTTTTTTTGAGAGGGATACTCGGAGGTAATCATGAAGTATCACGTTTCTATAATAATTATTTTAATTATATTTTCTTTTCAGAATATTTTCTCGGATGAGGTAGAAGTTCCTAAGTCTACCGAAGAGGTAGATCCTCACGCAAATCACCGCAAAGAATCCAAAGACCAAGGTCATCAACATGAATTGAGAGCGGATCAGATTGCTCCTGCAGGACTAATGTTCCCTCACGTGCATAAAAAAGGCTCTTGGGTTTTAGATTTTCGTTATATGGGAATGCAGATGTCCGGTCTTCTGAATGGGAGCAAATCCATGGGAACCTACGAAGCTCTTTGGTTTCCCCAATTCGATCCGAGTGTTTCCATGCCTACAGGAAGCCTGCTGACCGGAGGGCCAAGCATTCCTCAAACTTCTGTCAATGGGTACCGTTATATGTCAGTCCCTAAGTCCATGCTGATGGAAAGTTATATGACGAGTGCAATGTATGGAATTTCGGACGACACAATGATCATGTTCATGGTTCCGGTCGTAAAAAACCAAATGATGATGGAGACTAGCAACTTCGATTCTTCTGCAATGAAATCAGGGGGAGTTGGGGATATTTCTTTTTCTGCCGCTCATCGTATCTTCAAAAGAAATGATCACGAATTCTTTTTAAACTTCGGGCTCTCTCTTCCTACAGGTTCGATTGATGAACGTGACTGGATGCCGATGATGGGAAACCAAAAAGTTCCTTATAATATGCAACCAGGAACAGGCACGGTCAATTACTTACCTGGAATAGCATATTCAGGAAAGTTAGATCGATTTTCTTGGGGATTAGGAGGAAATGCCAATCTGCGTAGTTCCAAAAATCAGAACCAATATCGTTTTGGGAATATATACGAACTAAGTTCCTGGATCGCTTACTCCATATTTTCTTGGACAAGCGTTTCGATCCGGGTGCAAGCAGTTTATTGGGACAATATCAAAGGACAAGACGGTTCATTAGATCCTAAGATGGATCCTCAAAACGATCCGAATCGACAAGGTGGAAATCGCACGGACGCGTTAGTCGGTATGAACTTCCTCTTAGGAGAAGGAATTCGATTCGGGTTCGAAGCAGGAAAACCCTTCCACCAACATCTGAACGGACCTCAGCTCGCCATGCAAACAATGTTCAATGTATTTGTTCGTTATGATCTGAATTAATATATAATCGAAGAAGGCCCGAATCAGTTTGCATTGCGGGCCTTCTTCTTTCTTAAAAGTTTCGAACTAAAAATCTTTTGTAAGAAATGGTCAGAGGCATCATAACCCAAAAAGCCAAAAACAAAATGGATAATAACACTACAACCGAAGTGCCCAGGCTTCTAATCAGGAACGCTCCCGAAAATCCGAGTAACACGGAAGCCTTTGTCTGAAGAATGATCAAGATCCTTACCAGATCGACCGGATTAAACAGAATGACAAGTAACGCAGGGATCTCTACGGGATAATCCCCCAAATAGATACTCAACATAAATACGAATGAATCGAAAAGTAAAAAGAAATACAGCCAGATAAGTAAGGCGCCGGAAACGATTAATTCTCCTTTTTTAAAAAAAGAAGCTAATAAAAATCCCAGAGAAACGAATACTAAGATCAGTATAGTTCCGAAAAGGACCAGTTCAAGAAATAGGATCGCAAGTTTGGGCTCACTGAAAAACAGAGGAACTCCCGGAATTCCCAGCCCCACCAGAAAACTTAAAAAAAGAGATAAACTTACACCGCAAAATTTTCCAAAAAAATATTGGGATCTATTTAATGATTTGGAAAGAAGCACTTCTGCAAAAGGGAGTGAATCGTTAAATGTCAATCCGGCAAATGTGATGGAGAACAAAGGAACTACGAATAAAACCAGATTCATTTGGCTTACAACCAATCTTCCACCACTTTCATCTCCGAAATAGTTGAGCGCTCCGGCGGAAATTGCAAGAAAGCCTGCAAACACAAACATCCATTTGCTTCTGATATTTTCTCTTAGCTCGAATAGGATCAATTCATTCATCTTCTCTCTGAATACTCCTTATTCCAAAATTCCATTAACGTGTTTTGAAGATTCCCTTTGTCTTTGTTCTTTATGAAATTTTCAGGAGAATCGTCGATCAACAGAGAACCTTCCGACATTAGTAAAAAACGATCTGCGATCTCTTCTACTTCGCTTAAGATATGAGTGGAGAAAACAAGTAATGCCCCATCTTTCTTTTTTCGGAGTAATATTTCCTTTAAAAGATTCGAAATATAAGGATCCAAACTAGCAGTAGGCTCATCCACGATATACACAGGCTTGCGAATTGAAAAGCATTGCAGAATATTGACTTTTTGTTTCGTTCCACCGGATAAGGATCCAAACTTTACGTTTTCATAATCCTTTAAACCTAGTAGATCGAACAGTTCCTGGAATTCTTTCGGATCGGAAAATTCCAAACGTTTCAAGAAATCAACTAGCTCGGACACCTTTACATTCTTAGGGAACAGAGGAGCTTGGGGCATGTATCCGATCTTGGAATTCGTGTTACCTTCTTCTTTTCCTTTAAACTCTATCTTTCCTTGGACAGGTTTTACTAAACCTACGATACTTTTGAGTACGGAACTTTTTCCGGAACCGTTGGGACCGATCAAAGATAGAATATTTCCCTCTTCCGCATCGAAGGAAACCCCCTTAACTGCGAGCGATTTTCCATACTGAACGGTTAAATCTTTTACCTGCATCATACATGGCCCCTCATTTTCGGTTTTGGATCTTCCAGATCTATTGGAGTAACTATTGGAAATGCTTTTTCAATCGCCTGTAAAAAATTCACTACGGGAGAATTATAAAGAACCATTAGAAAAGGATAAACTACTACCCAATATCCAAAAAAGTGGACAGGCTTATGCGGAATATCCCCGAATTTGTCCAGATCCAGATCGTAACCGTCGTAACTATCCCAATAATTCTCTTTAAACGAATTCGTGCTGTGTTTGGTATTTGTGCTAATATCAAATACATTCTCTTTGAATTCATTCTGCACAAATTGATTAGATTCGCTATTACCTAATATTCTCACTCCCCATCCGTTATCTTTCAGATCATTGTGAGTAAAATAATTTCGATTGCATCCGTCTGCGAAGATTGCAACGGTATTATGTACGAATGCATTTTTTGTAAGAATACTGTCCGAGATTTCTTTTAGCAAGAGTCCGTAAGAACTATCTCCCCAATTATCCTCGAAGCGGTTATTTTCGATGAGTATATTTTTACTATACATCACCGCAACTCCAGCAGAGTTGTTTTCAAACCTATTGCCCCTAAAATCATTATCCGAAGAAAACATAAAGTGCATTCCATAACGGATATTATCGTGGGAAAAATTTTCCTCTATCTTTAGATTACTTGAAAATTCGAGATAGATCCCATCTCTATGTTTTTTTAGTTCGTTCCCTTCTATTCTTATCGCTTTTGAAGACCAAAGATGGATCCCATTACCTCCGGAGACTTCGTTTATCGCATTTCCCGAAGAGGTATTCCTACGAACAACACAATCCTCTACTTCTGCCAGATAGATAGCGTATGCATTGTCCTCAAAAGTATTATTCTCTATTGCACAAAACTTTATTTTTTCCGCATGTATTCCCGCATACTCGGAGGTATCGGAAACTCCACTTCCTGTGATACTAAAACCTCGGATTGTAACATTATTTGATCGAATATCCAGTACATGTTTTTCTTTCAGTCCATCCAAAACTACTCCGGTAGAACCTTCCAAAACTAAAGGTTTTGAGATCGATATCATACCTTCCTGATAGAGGCCTTTTCTAACCCGGATTATATCTCCAGGACTTGCTGAATTAATCGCTGATTGAATAGAGGAGAAGTTACACTTCTCTTTACATACTTCTATTTCTCTGGAAAAAATCTCGGATGGGGTTAAACAAAATATGAAGAAGGCAACAAATAGTGAAAATCCGAAGTTGATCCGAAAAGTCCCATTATTCAAATCAATGATCTTTTTCATCGTTCTGACTCCAAATAGAGCCTTTATGAGTGTTCAAAAAATTCTTTGCCCGTTCCAAAGAGGAGAATGCCGCAAGACCTTCTCCCATTGGTGAACGCAGTTCCGAAGAACGGACCAATACTGCCGCTTCTTTAGGGACCATTCGGTCCGGATTTTCAAAATCCGCAAACCAAATAGTTCCGGAAGAATTTCCTGCTGACTTTTCGAAAGAATGAGAACATTCTATGGAATCGAAATAGTACCTTCTCCCTTTTTCGGTTAACAACTGAGCGTGGAAACGTTTATCCACGATTGCCATTGAACAATGAGCACAAAGCTCTCTTCCAAATTCAGGAAGGATCGGTTCTCTTTTAGAACAGAAAACCGAGATTGATACTGACAACAAGATGATAACCGGGAAACCGGATCTATTTCGAAACATCCATCCTCCTCTTCTCATTCCATACGATAAAGGCCAGAATTCCAAGAGATGCAAACAGAATAATCCCTCCCCAAGAAGGAAAACTGCAGGCTGTAATATTTAACATTTCCTTGCATCCCAAAAGTGGAGGTTGATACGCCATTCCCGGAACCACGATTGGAGCATCCGGATTCAGGTTATGTCCGTAATTATATTCCCATCTCCAAAAATCATACATTCCCAGGATCCCTAATATTATAATATTCAGAATTCCTAAAATTGTAAGATATACTCTCGGATATAGAAAAGTTACGAATGCCCCGAATATCAGAAATCCTAATACATAGGGCATAAACAACAGTTCAGGAACGGATTCCGAAACTATCTCATGCATTCCTATATAATGATTCAGAAGATTGATATTCTGAAGATCATAAGTAGAAGAGCCGGTGATCTTATCGATCCAGATCTTCATTCCTAAACCCTCCGGATACTGAGGAGCATCCAAGGAGATATGCCAGATCGGCAAAAAATAAACTGATACCAACAAAAGACCGACTCCTAAAATTAGGAGTCGGTTCATTTTGGAGATCTTCTTTAAGAGAAGTTTCTGCATAAGATCCCTCGTTTAAGGAAGCACCCTTATGTACTGCTGCATTTCTTGGTGTAGAGCCGAACAGAAATCCGTGCAGTAGAACGGATATATTCCAGGCTTAGGTGCTTTCCATTTGAAAGTCCTGGTCTGTCCCGGCATGATCAGAAGGTTAGGCATTTCAGGCGCCCCACTCACTGCAAAACCGTGTGGAATATCAAAGTCTTGTTCCAAGTTAGTCACATGGAAGAATACTGTGTCTCCACTTTTTACTTCGATTGTGTCCGGTTTAAAGTGAGAACGTATCTGTGTCATATATACACGAACGGTATTTCCTTCCCGAACAACTCTCGCATCCTTCTCATTCTTGATCGCATAAGGATGTTTATTTTCTTCTAACGGATAAATTTTTGCTGCCTTATCCATGAGAAGTTTTGCAGGGATCATTTGAGAATAGTGAGGTTCTCCCACCGTAGGGAAATCGGAAAGTAGTTCCGCTTTACCTCCGGAAATATCGTAGAGCTGAGCACTCTGAGGTAACTCCATACCTACTGGAAGATATCTATCCTTAGTGATCTTATTCAATGCGATCAGATATTTTCCGTATGGATCTTTGGAACTTCCTCCTACGATAGAAAGGTGACCAACACTATAGTAAGCAGGTAGATGTTGCTGCACTTCCCAGGTTCCCAATTCCCATTTTACAACTTCCGAACTTACGAAACAGGAAGTATAAGCATATCCCTTTCCATCAAACTCGGTGTGTAAAGGACCTAAACAAGGCTTCTTTACTTCTCCAGCAAGAGTGGACTCGTATTTTAAGATCGGGATATCCATGATCATTCCTGATCTATGTTCAGGTTTATCCTTCACATCCATAAGTTTAGAGAAAGAGTGAACCGGAATAACTGTAGCAAGTTTTCCTCCTCCTACGATATATTCTCCCGTAGGATCCACGTCTGTTCCGTGAGGACTCTTAGGAGTTGGCATGTAATACATAACTCCCGGACAGTCCTTAGGTTGAAGCATTTTCACTCCACTTAACTTTTCGGAAATGGCTGGTTGGTTCTCCGGTAGATAATTTCTATAATATTCTCCGCCGAAGTTAGACGCTTTTCCTTGGTCCAAACATTGTTTAGCGCGAACCCAGTTGAATGCTAAGATATAATCTTTATCATTCTTGGAAGCTCCTACCTCTATCATCTTATATGCTTGTTCAGAGTTATAAGAAGTGAAGAAGCACCAGTCGTGCGATTTTCCTTTTCCACAATGTGATAGATCGTAATCGAAACCTGGTACAAGTATTTGAAGTTCAAGAGAAAGTCTTCCTGATTTAGGATCTACCTTCACCATGGTGACTGTTCCTTTAAAATCTCCTTTAGAAAAATTTTCTATTGGAACACTTGCCTGAGGGATCGGAACGGAGAAACGAGTCGCCGCCATCAGATACTCGGTATTTTCAGTAGCGAATGGAGAAGCATGGTTACCCGCACTGTTCGGGATCTCGATGATCTCTTTAGTCTCAAAAGACTTCAAATCGATCCGAGCAAGTCTAGGTGTGTTGTTTGCATTCAAGAACAACCAACGACCATCCTGCTTTCCGTCCGTCATGGATGCTTCTATATGGTGACTATCGTCCCAAGGAATATATCCATGAGTGGTTCTAAGCATATTCTTAGTTTCTTCATCATATCCATAACCGTTCTCTGGAAAGACCGAGAAGACTGGAATGATCTTGAATAAACGGGTAGAAGGAATTCCATAGACCGACATCTGCCCGCTAAATCCTCCGGAAAGGAAGGCATAGACTTCATCCTTCTCTCCCGGCGCCACATATACACGTTTTGCCGCGTCCGAAGCGAGCGCAGCAGTTGCAGCCCCGCCCTTACATCCGTATCCTAGACCGATGAGGATCATCAGTCCGATAGGTACAAGATTCCTGAATTCGTGTTTTCTCATTTTCTTCCTCCCTTATTTCTTATCCATTTTTCTAAGATATTCCAGGATCTCTCTGGCTTCAGATTCTTTTACGTTTTGGAACGTCATCTGAGTCAGATGTTCTGCGAGAAGTTCTTGAGCGATCGGATCCTTCTGTGTCATTTCCATAGGATTCAAGATCATATTCATGATCCACTCCGGAGTTCTTCTCTCAGTTACTCCCTTTAATGCAGGTCCTACGACCTTCTCTTCGAATTTATGACAGGCGCTACATTTTGTTTCGAAGTTTTGTTTCCCTTTTTGGGCCATCCCTTCATCTAATGTGCCTAACGTAACGGAAGTGACCGGCCCGATCCCCTTACTACCGACAGAACTCTCGGCCTCTGCAGGTTTTTCTTTCCCGCAATAGGAGAAAGCGATTAAACCTAAGATTACCGGAGTGATCTTACCGAATTTTATGATATTCTTAATTATCTTCATAAACACCCGAGCGTCCGGCTCTTTAGATTTCTGTGATTAGTCCCAGTGGCCGAACTTTCATTCATCTAACTACGTTCGGGAAAGAAGCTCCTTGATCACGGTCAATCTATCTAAAAACCTACGGATGATAATTGTCATGAGGTCGAACAACCGATTTGACCTTTTTCAGATCGTCAAAACTAATATAAGAGAATCGAATGATAATGAGTAAGATATGGGATTGATGATATTCGATGAAATATCTAAGGAGGAGATGTTATCCATCTTTTCCGAAGGAAGGAAGCGGACTCTTAAAAAAGACGAATTCCTGTTTCATCAAGGCGACGAGACGGATTGTTTGCATCTTCTTACGGAAGGTAAATTACAAATATTCAAATATGATTCCAGCTCAAATGAAGTCACTTTAAACTTTTTTCAGCCTGTTTCCATGATCGCAGAACTTGCGCTCATCAACGGGATCCCATTTCCTGCCTCAGGTAGATTCGTTACTGATGGGGCTGTACTTTCTCTTCCCTTTAAAGAGTTGCGAGAAAGGATAAAAACGGATATTCGCTTAAATCATCTTTTGATCCAATCCTTGTTCAGTAAGATCCAAGCATTAAATCTTTCCATCAATCGTGGAATGACTATGGATTCTCTGCAAAGGGTCGCTCACTTCCTGTATTATCTTCCGGAAAGCCAAGCAACACTTGCGCATTCTCAGATCGCTTCTATGCTCGCACTACGGCCTGAAACCTTCTCTAGAGCACTAAAACAACTCAAGGACCAAGGCATTATCAACCCCGAAAGAGGTCTGATAGAGGTTTTACAAAAAGAAGAATTAAGAAAATTTTTCTAATATTTATTTGGGCAGAAGGTCCGTTAAAAAGTAAAACCCCTAGAATACGCAAGCCCCAGAACTGCGATCAATAAAGAGATCAGAAGATTGATCCTTCCAAAAATGGCCGCATATTTCCGACTCCGACTATCCGATCTAATCCCATTTTGCATGTCCTTAAACGCATTCGGGCCGATCAAAAAATCATGAAGAACAGAACTAAGAAGTAAAAAAAGGAACAAGATCATTTTAATTAGAAAGACTACCCCGTGAGAAGAAACCCAGTAAGAAATCTGAGAATACACCTCGAAATATCCTTTTAAATACGCGATACTGATCCCAGAACCCATCAATATTATGAACACATAATATGATACTTTTCTAAATTGCAGTGCAATCTTAAGCAATAACAGAGTTTTAACATCTGAAAGTTCCTTATCCTTATATACCGGACGAAAGATCAGCACGAAGAAAAGCATTCCACCTACCCAAAAGGCGGCAGCAAAAAAATGGAATAATAGGGCTATAAAATACATGAAGAGGAACTCAGCCTGTCAATTTTCTCCAAAGAGCACGACCGATAAATCTGAATTTTTCTCCTAAAGGAAATCTACCTAGATTTGCCTGGACCACTCCCTTAGTAAATCTAGTCCTTTTAGAATAATCTATCTTTATATCCACAATGACAGGTCTACCTTCCGAAGAAATTCGAAATGCTTGTTGTAGCACGGACTCTATATTTTCGTTAGACTCAAGGGAAAGATAAGCGGCACCTGTTCCTTTGGCTATACCTTCTAATTGTAATTCTCCCAGAATAGTGCATGTTTTGCGAGAATATGGTATCTGTTGTCCTTGGGAGATCTGGCTCAACTCCCCATCATAAAATACACAAATGACTACTCCTACAGAATTTGTAGTCGCGGTGAGTAACTCAAGTCCTGTCATTAGAAAGGCGCCGTCACCTACGATCCCAACTACATTCCGATCCGGGCTCGCAATCTTAGCTCCTATAGATGCAGGCACACAATATCCCATAGAATTAAAATCGCTGGGAGAGATGAATGTCTTAGAACGGATCGATGGGAATAGTTCTGCAGCTAGGAAAGTATGATTCCCGTCGTCTACTACCAGGATATCTTCTTCCTTCATTTGTTTACGCAACTCTCGAAAGAAAACGGAAGGATTGACTTTATCCGGAATGGAATGTTTTTCCCATTCTTCCGTGTATTCTCTTTTTTTCTTCAGGATCAGTTCCCTTACTCTCTCGGATCCTTTTTTCTGAATTCCATCCTTCTTCAATTTTTCAAGTATGGCGCCTAATATATGTTTGGCGTCCCCTTCTAACTCGAATTTGGCCGGATAGTTTTTTGAAAATACGTCAGGATTTACGTCTATATGGATCAGATTTTCAGGCACCTTCATACTAAAACTTCCGGTCGGGATTTCGGAGAATCTTGTCCCGATCGCTAATAGACAATTACAATTTTCGAATGCGGCTTCTCCTGCCGGAACTGAATACTCACCGAATCCCATCCCGGTATGAAGCGGATGATCCGCCGGGAATACGCTTAATCCTTGCAAGGTTGTTGCAACCGGAGAACCTATAAGTTCTGCGAGTTCGATCAATTCCTTTGTTGCTTCTCTTGCTCCCCAACCGGCAAAAATCCCCGGATGCGTAGAGTTCTTTAAAAGTTCACATGCTCCTTCTAATGCCGCCTCGTCGATCTTCCAAACATTCCTTTCCGGCGTGAACTTAGGAATATAGGACACCGTTCCCGAGAACAATTGTATGTTTACAGGAATTTCAATAAAGACAGGTCCAGCTTCATCCTCTGTTGCAATTTCAAAGGCTTCGAATATGATTGGAACGATCTCTTCATGAGTCTCTACTCGGAAGAATTTCTTCGTGATCCCTTTTAGGAAGCCGGACTGATCTATTTGATGTAATTGGAATTTTTTTCCGGTATCCGTTCTCACTCCACCTGAAATGATCAGCATCGGGATCCCGTCCAAGTAAGCTTCTCCGATACCACTTAACGCGTGAGTCGCGCCTGCTGCAGGAACAATGACCAGGGTTCCGATAGACTCGGAAGTCCTACTAATTGCGTCCGCCATAAACGCAGCACCACATTCATGGGTAACAAGATACGGAGTAATACTCTTTGATATGTTCAATTCGTCGTACAACTCCGTATTATGAACGCCCGGTATCCCGAAAGTAAATTTCACTCCGATCTGTTCCAAGGCGTATACTATTAATTCTGCTCCGGTCTTCTTCATATTGAATCCTTTTTATTTAAGGTTTTATAATGGAACGTGCTGCAATTCTGGAGGTAAGCACACAACTTCCTAAGAAGGTGCCTTCTAAGGCCCCTTTTCCGTGGATCCCTCCTCCACCGAAGCCCGCTGCTTCTCCTACCGCGTACAGGCCTTCTATAGGATTTCCTTTAGAGTCTAAAACTCTGGATCTTAGATCCGTTTGGATCCCCCCCATGGATTTTCGAGTAAGAATAAATTCACGTATAGCGATCAAAGGCATCGCTTTTCGATCTAGGATCTTTTGGAATTTGCAGGTTCGAGCACGGTCTCCACGATAATTACGAAGTTGCGCGATCCTCCTGAGTTGATCGTCATTATAGAAAGATTCTCCCCTTTCGATCATCCCATCATATTCTAAAATAGTTCTTTCTAATTTATCCGCGTCGATTGAACGATCTTCATTCAATTCGTTCATCCCTTCTGCGAGTTCTGAAATTGAATCCGCCACTACAAAATCGGTACATTCAGAGCTGATCTTTTTTATGAAAGGCTCATTCCCGAAAAATACCGTCTTCAAAAATCCTAAGAAATCCTTATTACGGATCGAGTCATTGAATTCGGAACCGGAAACGGCAAGTTCCTTTACTGCAATCTTCCAATTCATGATTTGCCAAGAGAACTTTTCCTCTTGAGCGCAGATCCTTTCCACAAGATAGCGTGTATCAAAACCGGTAACTAAAGGGATCGGTCCGATCCTTTCTCCCTTTGAATTCAACCAAAGAGCAGATTTAGGAGGGACCAAACTCAATCCTTCTCCTTCCCATTTCGGATCGGGGTGATGAACGCCCGCAGCATAATTCCACATCTTATCCAAATGAGTTAGATTCGCTCCTATCTTTGCGGAAGCAGTATGTAGATCTCCGATCGCATATTTATGTGAACCGTTCAAAATGGTCTCGGGAGGTTTACCAAGAGACTTAGGCCAATGTTTCCTGATCTTCTGCATATCACCGGCAATTCCGCCGCTAGCGAGTACGGTATGTTCCGCTAAGATCTCGTATCTTTTTCCATCCGTTTCAGATTCAGCAATACAACCCTTGACTTTCTTTCCGGAACGGATCAGTTCCGTAGCTCGAGTGCCGAATAGAAAACGAAGTCGATTTAAATTTTTATGAGCGTATAAATTTTTCTTTAATGCGGAGATCAAACCGTCCCCCGTTCCCCAAACCATGTGGAATCTAGGAACACTATTTCCCGGTTTGAACAATCCTCTTTCCACCCAGTGTACAACAGGGAAGAAGCCTACGGACTTTCCTTTCAAATAATAGAAAATATCCTCTAAAGATCGGTTAACGTATTCTTTTGCCCAAAGTTTAGGAAGGTGGTCTTCTTTAGAAAATTCAGCAGTGGAATTCCAATCAGAAAGAGCTAAAGAAACACTATCCTCTATTCCGTTCCATCTTTGGATCGGAGTATCCACCATAAAGATGCCGCCAAAAGAAAGCCTGGCAAGGCCTCCCAATCGATCCTCAGAATCTCGATCAACCAAAGTCACTCTCTTTCCTGAATCTAGTAGATCCAAAGCGAGAACAATCCCGGCAAGACCTCCTCCGATCACTAATACTTCTGTGGATAAGGATATTTTTTCTTTCTTATTCTCTTTCATTTTCAGGATAAAATTTTAACTGAAAATCTTTTTAACGCAATTGATTGAAATCAATGTGCGTATTAACATTTATCATGTTTAATGAGTTGAAATGAATTTATGGACCGTGGAGTCATCTTGAATTTGCAACCTTTTTGGGTAAGATGATCTCTTATCTTTTGTAAACAGGAAATGAAGGATAAAATTCTTAGTTTCCGACAAAGGAGAAATCATGGAACTTCCTAAAGCAAAAAAAGGAAAGCGAGCACTCTTGGTAGAAGGAGGAGGAATGAAAGGGGCGTTTGCGGGAGGAGTTTTACATTCTTTGAATTGTATTCTGCCTGCCAAAAATTTCGATCTAGTTCTGGCCGTTTCGTCAGGAGCTTGTTGCGCAGCTTATTATGCGACCACTCCCGATCCTGAACCGGTTTCGGGAGATCATACTCTTTCTATCTGGAAATACGAACTTGCGGGTAAAAAATTGATCTCAGTCTTTCATCCACTTTTCGGAAAACCATTCTTAGATCAGAAATACTTAATAGATTATCTATTCCGAAAAAAATATAGGATCTTAACCGAAAATTTAGGAAAAAAAGGATTACCTGAACTAAGGATAGCCGTAAGTAACCTTCGCTCCAGATCCATAGAATATAGAAAAGCTACAAAAGAAAATCTTTTCGATCTATTAAAGGCCGCAACATCTCTGCCTATCGCAACCAAAGGAAAATATAAGGTAGAAGGAGAATATCTTTCCGATGCAGCGATCCTGAACCCTTTACCATTACAAGATCTAATCCAAGCCGGATATAAGGACATAACGGTAGTATTAAATTCGCCTATACAACATTCTTCGCCTCCACTCACCTCTATTAGCAGATTTTTATCATTTCCTTTAGATAGAAAATTGTCTAAAATCATGAAATTTTCACATCATACAAATTATAATAAAGCGAGAGAGATCGCGTCTAATCCTCCGAAGGGAGTCCGCATTTATACTATCGCTCCGGAAACTAAACTCCCAGTAGGGCTAATCACTACTAAACAATCCAGATTAGAAGAAACAGTAGAATTAGGAAAAGAAATCGGAAGAAAGGCCGCGAAATTTTTAAAACGAAAACTATGAAAACCATCTCCTTCCCCTCTCTGAAACCGGCACTCGATCGAATCAATTATGAATTGATAATGGACTTCGAAGAACATCGCCCACGAGCGTATATTCATTTAGAATGGAATTCGCAGGAATATAAGAAAGAGCCGCGTTATGAATTCCCGGAGGGGGGACTTCTTTTTATCAATGTTCCAACTTGGGAGTGGATGGATTTTATAGATGGGATCCAACCTCCCGAGATGGAGATCCGAGACTTCCGGATCGAATTCATTTGTTTTCCCGAAGATAGAAGAAAAACGAATACTGCATCCAGATTTTCAATCCGTTATCCCTCCTATCCGGAACCGATGGTTTACCTCACCAGATTCTGAAAAATTGACCTGGATCAATGCAATTATTACAGCATTTAGTAAAATTTGAGAATGAATCTCGGAATTAATATCATAAAAAGAAACAAATTTCCCCGATCAAATGGAGGCTTGGTCTCGCTTTTCATCATTCTATTGTTCTTCTCTTCCCTAAACTACTCTTCAGTGCATGGATTCCAAGGCATTATGCCAACTTCTTTCGGAGCAAGACAAGCTGGGATGGGAGGTGCGTTCCAAGCGATTGGCGGATCCGTTATGGACTTAGAATCCAATCCATCTCACTTAGCAAGACTCACTACTCCGAAATGGGAGTTTGGGACTTCAGTTCATTTTGCTCGAATAGAATATTCAGATTCCTTTATGGACCAAGACCCAAACCTTTCTTATCAAAATAAGATCGTAGAAACTCCAAGGGCAGTCTTTCCTTATATAGGCTATATTCAGCCTGTTACGGATCGACTCGGGATCGGATTTGCATTGTATACACAAGGCGGAGGTGGTGGTTCTTTTTCGAATATCACTCGAATCTCACCAGGTAAACAATCTCTAAACGATACATTAAATGGCGATGTTCCCTTCGGCACGGAAAGAAAAATACAGGAAGATCTTAAATTCAAATTTATGCTTACAAAACTGACCATAGGTGCCGGATACAGATTCGGAAATCTATCCGTAGGTTTAGGCCTTGATCTTGCTTATGCATTTATGGAAATGAAGAAGACAAACTTGGATCTGAGTCGAACAATCGAACTTCCCGGAAGCATTGCATATAATAGCGATCCAGCTTATTCCTACGGAGGAAAATTAGGATTTTCTTATGATCTTTCCTCGAATGTCAGAATCGCTTACTCATACACTCTACGAAATGTTTTACATATGGACGGGCAGATAAAAGTAGAAGGAGAAGATCCGATCATCAAAAATGGATCCCGTGTATCTAGATATATGGTTTGGCCGGATAGACATATTTTCGGGATCTCTTACAGAACAAATTCTTGGATCTTCGATTTTGATATTAAGTTTATTCCTTGGTCCCGGAGTTTTAGAACAAATCGTTTTGTCTTGGACCAGCCATTAGTAACTACTCCAATCGGTCTCGAATCAAACGTAATGCAGATGAATTTCAGATGGAGAGATCAATATTGTTTCGCTTTAGGAGCGGAATACGAATGGAAATATGGATTTAGGTTTAGAGGAGGATACAGTTATGCTAAAACTCCAATGACTCCTCAGGGATTAAATCCAATGCTCGGAACCACAAATGAGCATCATCTAGCCGGAGGTTTGGGATACTATACTTCAAATGGCTCTGCTCTCCATTTAGCGGTAGAATATGCATTTCCAAAATCAATGAAAGGAAGCGAGTCCTCTGATTGGGCTCTCTCACACTCGATTTTTTCTGCAAAAGAGATACAATTGGCTCAATTCCAATTCAACAAATCCGTTTCCGTATTAAGCATAAGTTTTGGGATTGAAAAAAATATTTAAACGATTCGGATCAAAAATGAGAATCTATCAGATTCTTCAATTGGTCCATCTGTAAAGGTTTAACAAAATATCCTAATGGTTTGATCGAAGCCGCTCTTTCTCTAGTTGCTTTATCTTGGTATCCAGTGACAAAAACGATAGGAATGTCTGCGTCCTCTTTTATCTCGGAGGCTGCGGTGATCCCGTCTATCTCTCCAGCAAGAGTAATATCCATTAAGATCAGATCAGGCCTATCTTCCTTCGCAATTCGGATCGCATCTTCTCCTGAAGTGGCGAGTTCTACTACAGTACATCCCATCTTCTTTAATTCTCTTCGGATCACCATCGCTATTATCACTTCATCCTCTACAAGAAGTACGTTTAGATTGTTCATTTCCGACTACACTCGCTTCTTATATAGATTGATCGGAAAATCGATCTCACATTGAAATTTCGGACCGGTCTTAAAATGGACCTTTCCGGATAATTGGCTTTCCGCAATCCCTTGCACAAGCTGTATACCTAGAGAACTGCTGTTCTTAAAATTGTAATTTTCCTCAATTCCTACTCCATCATCAGAATACGTTAAGTGAAATCTTTGATCTTGACCTTCGTAAAAAGTGATCGAGATATTTCCGGAAGAAGCTTCCGGAAAAGCATATTTAATCGAATTATTCAAAAGTTCGGAAAGGATCAAGCCTATAGGAATTACGGCATCAAAAAGTAGTTTTCGATCCTCTATTTCCAAATTAAGGTTCAGCTTGCAGGAACTATTACCGTTGGTTTGCAAAGCATAATTTGATAACTCGGAGATATACTGCTTGATCGGCACGGAAGAAAGATCCTGCCCGGAAAATAGTAATCTATGAACAAGAGAGATAGCCTGTATACGGTCCTGGATCCTATTTACTATTGTCTTAATTTCCGGACTATCCGGATATGCCTCCGCTTGCAGAAAGATCAGACTGCCAATTACTTGCAAAGTGTTATTGGAACGATGATACACCTCCTTAATTAGATTCTCTTTTTCAGACAAAGACTTGGACAACTTCTCGTTGGTTTCTAAAACATTTCGATAAGGACTATTGATAGAGGAAATAAAAACACCTCTGTAAATAAGGAAGAAGGAAATGATTTTGTAGATATGACCTAATACATTATATATATCGAATACAGTAGTGTATACTGCGAATACGAGCTCGCTGGATATACCAAATACAAATGCATATAAATAATATTTAGTATGATCCCAGCCAAACCTGGGTATTCTGAACCAATATGCGATCAAAGCAAGTATCAGCACAAAGATTATAACAAACTCCGAAACCTTTTTAAAATTTGTTAAACCGATCTCGGTAGAAAAGGTGACAGGAAGAAGATCCGGATAATAAGTAACTGAAACAAACGCAAATGCAGAAACGGAAATCGATCCAAGAAGCAACCAACTTCTCTGCTTAAATGACCCGTTCTCATTTGGAATAAACGCACTCGTCAAAAACGAAATCGCAGCAAAGAAACGAACAATGATCCAAAACTGAGTGGATTTATTGGGAGAATTCGGAGTAAATAAATCCGGCATGCCGGTGTATCCGAGCATGTGCATCATGTCCATCAAGGCGATCCCCAAACAAGCGGTCCCTAAAAATAGAGTATGTTTATCCTTACTTTGCGCGTAAGTAAACCAGCCTACTCCGAAAATAGACATAGATACAATAATGCTAAATGACTCGGCTATATTATGAAAAACAAGATAAGGAGGGATCTCAGATTCGAAATAAATGTAAGGGTGTAGAATTTGGATGATCAGAATAGGAAGAGAAGCAAGAAAGAACGCGACAATAACGTTCATCCAATGACGATTCGTTTCTTGATCCATTACCGCCAATTCCGACCTGAAATTCATTTACAATACGAGGAAATTTTCGCTCTGTTAGGTCAACGGACGGATTTTCATCCATTTTTCCTCAGGAATTTCTCCATCAAAGGAGAATAACTTGAAAAATGAGTTTAACGTATGTATGGATAAAATCGGTTTTTGTCATTCATATTTCTTATGGTAGCTAGAGGCTTGGGATGTTGACATATATCAACAATCTGTTCTGCATTAGTATCTTACAGCAATCATTGACCAAGGACTCTAATATAATGGTTACTCAACAACTGGTATTCTATTACTGACACCCGCCCACTGAACGTAAGCGGGTTTTTTATGATTCTTAAAACTATGAAAATTATTGTTCATTGAAATCTTATGTTATAAAACAAATAGGTTCCCTTAACGAATTTTAATAACTTTTCTTTGTCGTTAGATAAATACATGATATAAACATTCGCAACGCCGTCCTTATGCAATGCCACTAATAGACAATGCTTATAAGGCTCTTCATATCCAGGATTTAGATCTAAAAACGAATTGCTGCCCCAATCCGCTCCAAACTCGTCCTTAACTGCTTTTGAAGGGAATGGTCTCGATGAATAGATATTCTCCGGACTACCTGCCAAGTTTTGAAGATTGACTACGAATTCCTGTAAATAATCCTCCTTTTTGGGAGAGACGAGTATTGCCTTTGGATTCTTCTTTTTGAAATCTTCGAACTCCTTCAAATATTCCGGAATTGATTCCACCCGATATCGGATCTCGACCCCATCCACATTCGATTTGATTGCATAATTGTATCGAAAAAGAACGTTCGGATCTATAGTCACGGGTGTAAAGTTCGGAGGTACTATTTGCCGGATCAAAACCCCGGAGTTTCGCAATACTTCTTTAAAGCTTTCAGTCAATTCTCGTGACTTTGATTGGCCGAAAGACTGGCAGTTCGATGCTGCAATCAAGATACTAAAAAAGAACACTAATATTTTTTTCATCTATTAATTTACTCTGATTGGATTCTATTACAGTAGAGATTTTGTATTATTTCACCGATTTCGCTGAAGACTTACTGTCTTGCACAAACAGATGGTAAATAACATTTATATCGGATCCAGGTATCTCAAGTGAAGCGCCAAGCTTTGAATCATTTACAATCAAAACCTTTCCCTGGTTTAAGTAACCGATCACGACGACCCAGGCAGCCTCAGTGGGCTTTACTGTCTTTCTCTTTGCCATCAAAAGCACTCCGCGAGATATCACAGGCACCACAGCAACACCTAAGTCACCAGTCGAGGTAGTTTTTACGGGAGACACTTTCTTTCCTTCCGCAAAATCAGAATTTGCAAGTTGAATAATATTTTCCAGATCCGATTCATACTGCGAAGTATTTCTTTGCATCCAGGCCAATGTAACTTTTGGATAAACCTGACGAAGAAGAGACTCAAGTGCATAATAGAAATCTACATACTCTTCCGTTGTATCAAAACGCAGAATATTAAATGAATCCTCTTCTTTACTAGATGCAGGAACACATAATAAAATAAGACAAACGATGCACAGTAACTTTGCTCTCAGTTTCAATTCCTAATCTCCTTGCCTCTTGTATACATTAAGCAATTTTTCGTCCATCTATTTTGATTCTATATCAAAGATATTGAATTTCTTTTAGGTCAGTTTTCATTGTGAGCATGTAGGCGTATTCCCGATTCCTACAGATTATTGCTCTTATCGACGTTGTTTCCCATTGAAAGAATGCGCCTACCTTCCGGGGTTTTCTCGCATCTCGGAGTTATATTCTCTTTTTAAAGTATTTTAAAAAAGAACGAAACTAAAGACAGATTCCCTATGAAAAAGAATACTTTGCGTTTCCTATTTATCTTTGCCCCAGTTATTTTCAGGGCCTGGATCGGGAGGGGTGTTTAGCTCTCTTTGTTCAGATTCAGCACAATAATCTAAAGTAGGATAATTAAATATTCTTGTCATAAGTACATAGTCCTCCGTATCTTTTGGGACTGGCTTACTGTCCTTCAAGCTCAACATAAATGCTAAATCCGGATCCTTCGGATCCCGATCAATCCTATGACTATAAAAATACGCGACTTTATCTTTATAGTTAATTCTATATTTCCCTTCAGCGAGTTTAGACCATCTCATAGAGATGTCTTTTGTTTTCTCAGGTGCAACAAACCGAATGATTAACACATCTGGGTTCTGAATTTCCAAGCAAACTCCACCGTAATTAATTGAATCCTCTCCAGCAGTCAAACTACCAAATATGGCTTTTTCAGGACGTATACTATAAATTCCTTCTTCAGTGAAAGAAATCACGAGATCCTCTTTACCTGAGGCACAATCTTTACAAGAATTAAGAAAAACTAATAAGAAGAAACCATATACAATTTTTTTCATATTTATCACCTTGTTCCTTTTGGTTTAAAATAAGTGATCTTACGAAATTCTTTAAAGAACTCCGCTTCTAAAGGCTTATTATGATATTTGCCATTATTATTATGGTCCATCATTTTATAAATTCCCTTAGATTCATCCCAAACAACTAAGAAATAATGTTGGCCACTAAGGTCCCAATTTGCATTGGTCTTGTCTATCCAAACTTTGAAGGCCTGCACTCCTTCATCTTTGAGCTTTTGAAGAATCTGTTCTTAAATAATCTCTTGCCAAATCTCTTCTTTTCTCAGAGAAGGAGCGTTTTGCCACATATCAAGCGCAATCATTCAATGGAATATTCCGTTTTTCTTTATAATTATTTCTTTATATTTTATCTTGTGAAAATAACTTTTTCGCAGCCTTTCCATAATTAAAGGAATTTTTTCCAAATTCGAATAACCAATGTGAGCTTATTTAACAAGAAAACCCGCTTCAAGAGCGGGTTTTCTTGTTTTTTTTGATATTAAAGACAACTTAATAAAGAGCTTAAACTTCAAAAGTCTTACACTTCGCATTCATTTTCAGATGCATCTATCTTAACTTCTCGCGTTTACAGTCCTCTAACAACTCTTCATTTATCAATTGGGATTCTTTATCAAATATATTAAACTTTTTGTAATCCTCTCGTGGACCTTTTTGCGTTATAATCACATACGTATCGTTGCCACAAGGCTCCAGTGACTGAATGCTATCAAAATAATCCTTATCCGTATCAAGCACAGGAAAATATTTCATTATAAAAGGAGATTCATCATTAAGGGGACGAGCACCAAAGTAGTATTTATAGCCACCGAAAAAGTTCTTTGCTCTTTTGAATAAAAGGAATTCAAGCCCTTTGCTAACATCCTTTCGGCTATATTCTATTTTATCTGGGTGATCGAAGTTACGATAGATAAAATAACCAAAATAGCTCAAAATTAGGAAGAGAATTGTATTAAAACCAAAGAAAATCTTATCTACGTGTTTCATATTTTTGTAAATTGATCTCTAATAGAAAGTAACTTAACCACCGCTTTTCCACACGCCCAAATAATTTTCTATACACTCTTCGTAATAATCAACATCATCCTTAATTCTACCCGCACTCGACTTCCACTCACGACCCGAGAGATCGGTCCAGATAATCTTATCCAAACTTCCAGGCCCGTAGTGTTTTACATCAAGGGTCTTCCCATTAATTTTAAAGACAAATGTGTATTGGTCCTTTCTCTTTACATCAAAAACCAAGTCTTTATCATTATTTGTTATTCGAATCCGAAATATTTTACCATTCGATTCCATTTTCCCGCACTGATATATCGAATGCCATTTGAGACCACTGCCTGGAGCAAAGACTTTAATAAAATCATCATCGAATCCATGAACATTGTATGTACCCACAAAGTCCTTTACTTCTTGATTAGTAAGGTCTTCTAGACTCTCAAATGAATCTTCCTGCTTCAATCCATCTTCCCTTTTAGGCTCCTCTTTCTTGCATGTTGCGAAAAGCATTACGAACAAGAATAAAAAAGGGAAAATTCTAAAAGAAAAATTCATAGATGAAGCAAACCTCATTCTCCAGTATTCATGTAAATAGCTTTTATCCGCAATTGGTTTTTATCACTTCTTAGGTTTATAGTAGAAAATTCCCCAGATTCCTTTTGCCTTTTGATCATCGATATCCCAATGCAAGATTTCAGGAATCCCGTTTGTCCGACTCGTGTTGTTATTAAAGTCATACATGACGCCATTTATTTTACGGCTCAGCCAATAATGGTTAGGTCCGAATTTTTCGTTAGTATCGCCATAAATCTGGACTGTTGTGTTATCTGGAATCTCTTCCAGAGTAGTACCGGCTTGATCATAACCTAACAATCTCTCTAAGAAATTAAAACGAAGTGGATTCGTTACCCCAGTCAGAGTATCTTTACCATTTGCCCCTTTCTTAAGGGCAATCGTATCCATGTCGTTTCGAATTACATTTCCACTGATATCCTCTCTTTTATTTATGCTCATGTTGTAGCCCTTCATTCCGTTCTGGTCCAACACGGGAGCAGAGTTTCCACCAAAGGCAACGTCACCGTTTCTAAATTTATGAATTAAGAATTCCCCAAATTTTGATTGAGTTAGGTTACTATCAACAGTGTGAGCATACCCATTATACACTTTACAAATTGCGGAAGCGATATCATTACCCAATTGTTGAGAAGTCTTATCAGAAAATACCCATTCTTTAATTTTAAAGAACTCTTCAATTCTAGCCGGATACTTTTCTTTCTGGATTTTCCCTTTCAAATCTATCTTTTTAGATGAATCAATCATAGGATCTTCATCAATTTTCTTCATTCTCTCAGCACGCTCAGAGTTTATTTTATCATATTGCGTTTGTAACTCTGGTGATAATTTAAACTTTTCCTTACCGGCAACTCTTAAAGTTTCAATAATAAGTGCACTTTGTACAGACATGCCCCCATTAGCAACTTGATTCAATATGGAGTTATCGCTTAGTTTACTTAACCTTTCTACATGAGGATCCAGCTTTAAATATTCTTCTTGCTTGACTTTGAACTCAGAATCTTTCGCGTCTATTTTTCGCTCTAAGCTGGTAATTTTTTCTTTATCATTCCCAGCTTTCGCTTCTCGTAGCTCTATTGCTAATAATTGGAGATCAGAAACAATCGACTTAACTTCAGCACCAAGAGTGTTGAGATGCTCCCGCTGCTTAGGGGTTAGTTCTCGTAGCTCAATTGGCGTATTAAAGACATTATCAACAGCTCTATTAAAATTCTCACGTGACATGCTAGGGTTCAATTTACCGTTCGCATCCACCAATGGCATATGTAATCTTTCTTTAGCTCGTTGGACATCCATTGCACTAGGCATGCCTTCTTCGCCTATACGAGCAAGCGACTTCATATTTATCTCAGGCTCTGACGGCTTGATAACATGCTTTTCTTCTTCTTTAGTCTTTGCTACTAATATAGGATCATCCGTATTCAGATTTTTGTAATCACCGGCAAAAGCATTCGTTTTATCTAACGAGTTGCCAATAGAATTTAAAAGAATCTCACCCTTTAAAGCTGATGCAAGCTCGGAGTCGTAAGTTCGGAGTTTCTTCAACAATTCCGCTTCTTTCGCCGGCATATTTTTATACGATTTCTCTAACTGTTTAGAAACTTCATTTTCTCGAGCTGAGCTAAGCTCACTAATTTGCTTTTCAAGAGAAATCGCAGATTCGCCCCTCGTAGTCGATTTCTCTTGAAGCAATTTCCCGATCTTCTTATCATACTCTACTACCTCCTTCGAGTAAATAGCTTCACTAAGAGCCATTGAGGCAGATCGACCTTTCTCAATTGGAGTCGACTCAATTTTCCTTGCCAGTTCCGTTAAACGATTCTTTCTACCATTCTCCGAATTAACGTATTCTTGTTTAAGATTATCTCGAGAGTTTTCCAAAGTCTTTAATTCTTTGGTTAACGATGAAGTTCTGTCTTTATCACCCTTAGCTAAAGTTAGTTCATCATTCTTTCTTTGGATTTCCACAACCTTAGCATCATATTTTGTGTGCAGTTCTTCACTTTTCTTTTGATGGTCGGTATAAATTTTATCATCTTTTGCAAGAAGTTCGGCTGTATTCTTGCGTTCTTCGATATCTAGTTCCTTTACTAAACGTTGCCTTTCTGAGATTTTATCATCATATTTCTTTCGCAACTCATCAGGCAAATTATCTTTCAGCTTCTCATATAGTTTAACGTTTTCTTTAAACCTTTGAGATCCCTCTGCTATCTCGTAAGCTGCACGATTCTGATAATCCTTACCGGCATACATTGGAACATTCTTATCGAAATTCGCATTCTTGAATGCCTTCGCTTCTTTTAATAAAGCAGTATATTCCTTGTTAGTACCGAACTTATCATTCGCATAACTCAACATCTTATCAAAATGTTGCTCGATAGCCTCGCGGTTCATAGACTTCTCGATCTTAATACGTGCGTCCACAGCTTCTATTTTCTTATTCGCTGCCGCTATCTTCTCCTGATGTCCCTCTATATCTAACCTGGTCTTTCCATGGCCAAAATATTCAGACCAAGCATTACCCCAGTTCTTCTTAGGCTCTGCTACGCTCATCTGAGGACTCTCTTTGCCGGATTGCTTTAAGAGAAATTGACCAAAGGAGGTCTCCTGTACTTTGCTACGATCATGAAATGGGACATCCTTCAACGATGTCTTCGCCCAATCTTGGATCCTCTTACGCTCAGCTATCGTAAAACCTTTCGATGGGTCGACATTTTTCACCAGTTCTATAATTTCATGGAGACCAGGTACATTCTTAGCTACCTGCGCTAATTCCTTTTGGACTCTCTCTATGATTTGTTTATTCTGATTTACTGCTACTCTGACCTGCAATTCGCTCTCGCCTTTCGCAGTTACATAACTTCCGCGCTCTGCTTCAGAGATCGCGTTCGTTCTATCAAATCTCTCAACTAAGTTATTACCTTCTTGGCGAAGATGACTCAACTCAGGATCTCCTCCTTTGCTATTGAGCCAACCACCTTCTTTGTTAACTGTCTTAAATTTATCTAATATCTCTCGGGCTCCAACGGTAAGCATCGTATCATCCTTCGGATAATTATGCACTAGCAACCCGGCCCTCGTCACAAAGTAGCTATGATCTCCCTCTACCTCGATGTTATACACCTTCTCTGGGTGGATCACTCTCTCTATCTTTGCAATCCCTGCAGTTCCTTCATATAACTCATTCCAAGGTGTAGTTGTTGCCTTATTATTTAGCGCTGCTAGTGAGATACTCATTTGAGATCTGCTGCTCATCTCTTGTAGTATAGCTGCATTACGAATACTAGATACTGTTACCGATCTCTGTTCTGGACTTAAGAACTTAGCCTTTGTCCAACCCTCTCCTTTGATATAGAATGGGTGATTCCAGGTGGTCTCTACTTCCGTTCCATTTGTATACGTGATCTTGTAGATTGCTGGTACATCATGGATGAATGTCTCTGTGACCTTATTGTAGGAGAGTTGCCCTGTCTTCTCGTTATGAGATAATACATAGTCTCCTACTTTTAACTTTTCGATGGAGGTGAATCCTTCTTTCGTTCTGATTAAAGTCCCTGCTACAAAGCATGTATCAAACTCTAACTGGCCTTTCTCATTCACTCGGATTTGGCCTGTATCGCTCATTCCAAAGACTAATTTTGCTTCACCTTTGATTCCAGACCAAATCTTCTCAAACACGCCTTCTGCTGATTTATTTCCGAGAACTGCTTCTGTTGGAGTACCTTCTAAACCGATTTTTGCTAACGCATCTGATGTCTTTTGGATCTCTGCCTTGAATTTCTCATTCCCATCCCTTTGAGATACTATCTCCGCTTTATGCTCTTGGTATTTCTGGAGTAGCTGTTCTCCTTTTCCGCTCTGCAAATACTCATGTACCTGCTCACGACTCATCACTCCATTCGCTACTAAATGTTCTGACACTCCTGTAATGATTGGCTCTAAGGCTGTCCCTCTATGTTCTCCTGCATGCTCTTGTGCTATTGAGTTATTATAATCTCTTTGGAAATTTTCGTTTGCTTCTATTTTTCCAAACTTATGCGTCTCTGTATTGTAGGATAACGACCAGGTATCTGCTCCTCTATATTGTGCACTTCCTCGGATCGTTCCATCATTCGAATAGTTTAAGGTTCCACCGAGGCCATTCGCATTATGGGAACGATTGCTATTACTATAATTATAAAATGCTCCTATACTAGCCGAGCCTGTGCTGCTTGCTGATCCTGTTAGGCCTATATGATTATTTCCATTTGGATTAAAATCATATCCTCCATTGACTGAGTAGCCCCCGTTTCCTGCACTATAATCAAATCCTATAAACGTTCCTTGTTTGACTGATCCTTTTCCGTCGAAATTATAATTTATATTCAGATCGATTCCGGAACCGGGGGTAAAACTCACTCCTCCATTCACATTTCCTAATGTGCCTGTCAGGCCTCCTCCCCAGCCTCCTGCTCTCGCATCTTCTCCGAGTAAAATATCCCCGTTTTGATGCGGAGTCCAGGATACATAGCCTGTAACTGGCCATTCTTTAAGTGCTGTAGCAACACTCAATACTCCGTTTACAAAACCGGCTACAGCCCCATTCGTTCCTCCGTCCTTATAACCGAAATATGTTTGGGCTCCTATATCTACTGCTGCGGCCCCATATTTAATCATATCCGCCACATCAACAAGCTTATCAAGGTATGTCGAAATTTCTGCTGCAGTTGTTAGTTCCTCTGTATAACCCAAGAATTCTCCTGCTTCGATGAGTAGATCCATGAGTACTCCCGAGCCTGCTCCTCCGGATCCTGCAGTAATCAATACAGAGGCTGCCAGTTCCACTGCCATCTCTGCCTGCTGCTCTCTTGCTTCCTTCTCTTGTTTTTTCTGTTCCTTATGATCGAAGTATGCCTTTAAAACTTGGCTAAACATTTCTTGTTGTTCAGGAGGCCCGCTCGGATCTAACATTTTGCCTAACGCGTCAAAGACTAATTCTCTTTCTTGCTCTTTGAACCAATGTTTATCTATGCTTCCTTGATGGGTCTTTGCTTCGAACGCCGATCCGGAAACATCGTCCGACCAATCCTTGGTTTGTTTATAAAAATATTTAGTGTCTTCCTTAGACAATAGACCTGTATCTCTGAATATATCCGCTACTGTGGTCAAGATACCCCGGCCAAGCTGCGTAGTCATTTTCAAGAGTCCACCCTTGAACGCCTGACGATCCAAATACGTTAATCCGGTCCCTATGCCTAGAGTTAATATCGTCTCTGTATCCTGTAATTTTCTCAGATCTGCCTTGGCTTGTTGTCGTATAACGTAGTTCCCTACTAGGTCCGAGATCTGTGCGATCTGAGCGTCGCTCCAACCGTTCGCATGTCCATACAGGCTCACTTCAGTTTTTGCAAGTTCCGATTTATCTGCATGCCAGACTTTCTGAGCGTCCTTATACTCTCTCATCTTAGTCGCATCTATATTCTGGCGTAGAGAATTATCTAGACGTTTCTCGTCTGCATTTGTGATCAGATGCAAATCTCTAAGACCTTCTCCTGCTAACTTTGCGAAAGCACCCACTCCCTCGGCTGCGATACCGCCAACGTCACTTGCAACCAATTTCAATTGCCCTTCTACTCTACCCAAAGAGAATAATGATGATGTCTCTCCGAATTCTCGATCCGCTTGCTTATTCTTCACATAATCGTAAGCGAATCTTTCCATCTGGCCGATCTCATCTTGAGTCCAGCCATGTTGTTTTCCGTATTGACCCACTGCGAACACTGCAGTCTGTGCTTGGTCCTCTTTCCAGAGTTTGATCGCGTCCTTATCGTCCTTAAGCTTGATATCGTTGATTGCGTAGCGAAGGTTCTCGCCGAATTCCTTCTCTTCTCGTTTGGAAATTACATGAACATTTCTTAAATATCTAGCGTTAGCTTCTGCGAAAGCCCCTACACCTTCCATGATCGGACCTTCTATAGAAGCAGCAAGAGAATTGACCATCCCCTCAAGCCTGCTGATGGAAAACATAGAGCCTCTCATCCCGAGTTCCATCTTTGCATCTCTCTGTCTCAGATAATCCACTGCCAGTTGGGAAGCCAATTGGATAGTTTGTGAGTCCCAGTTCTGGGACTTACCATACTCAGTTACAGCCAAACCGTATACTTGGTAGCGATCGTCTTTCCATTGACTTAAAGCCTGCAGATCGTCTTTATAAAAAAGACCTCCCGCAATTTTATAAACGAGGTCACCACCTAAACCTAGATTATTCTTCATGAAATTCAAACCGTTATGGTTCAAAGTATGCTGAGCTTCTTTATAAGCCATATGATCTAAAAGACCGCCGGAAAGAAAAGCCGCGACCTCCGGAGACATATCGAAAGTTTTTACAAGGAACGTAGTGATAGCATTTTGCACGAATTGATGAGCTTCATGCGCCATAAACTCTTGGGTGGTTGCCCCTCCAAAGACCATCATGGAAACAAAATCTGCGACAAAATTCGCATTCTGCGCTTGTTGGGCTGCCGAATTCGAGGCCATTGTTGCGTTCATATTATTATGCATATCCGCAGCCCGCAGATCCGCCATGATCGCACTCGTATAACCGTTATTAACGAAAAAGTCGTTCATGCTCGCAAAACTTCTACCGATTGCGGCGCTAATTCGATCCCCCGCCTCTTTGCTCGAATCAAAAACGTTACCTAGAGAAGATCCCCCAAAACCCAAACCGAAAGCGGAAGGAGCCTTAATAGTCAAATGTTCTAAAGTCTGTTGGAAACAATAATCTCCCGCGTTAGTCGCATTTCCATTTTGACAAAGACTCGCTTTTCCGTTATAGATCTTCTCGTCTGCGACCAGATCCCCGTTCTCATCCACATGAACATTAGAATATTTTAAAGTAGTATAACTGCCGCATTTATCTGCGTCCAAATTTTGACCGCAAATGCTTGTAATATAATTTCCCAGTTCGGTGGCTCCGCCTGTTCCGCAATCAGCAGCGGCAACCCCGCCCGTACAAGCACTACAATTTGCTCCATTCGCATCACAATGAACAAAATTCCCGTTCTGATTGATAAGGTAAGTTTTACCTTCCACTTCCTTGGCGGAATAATCCCCATGTTGTCTCAAAAGTTCACTTTGACCGTTTTGGGTAAAAGTCCTTTCATGAGCCAAAGAATCCGCCAATTGTTGCATATAATTGGCTCTGCTATTCAAAAGAGCGTTATTCGTCGAAGACAAAAGAGTAAGATTCGTAGCTCCTGAAACAGCGGATTGGAAAGAATTACTAAAAGATGCTAAAAGACCGAAATTCGGTAACCCGCTATTCGGATCCACCTCGCCTATCTTACTTATAAGCGAACTAAAAAGACCGGAAGAATCCAAAGTAGCCGACTCTGAGATCTCCTTGCCCGAACTATTCGCATGTAACTTTAGATTTCCCAAAATTTCTTGGGCTAAAAATCCCGCGTTCGACTGGTCTTGACCGTCTCTCAATTTATTATTCGCAGTGGTAAAATCCGAATTCGCTTCCTTTTGCAAAGAGTTCATCTGTGCAAGCCAAGCCGTCTCACTGCTCTGCAATTGTTGCAACTGAGCGATATAGTCCTGCTGTGCCTGAGCCAAAAGACTAGTCTCTGTCTGTTGCCAAGCAGCATACTGAGCCTCAAAAGAACTCACCTGACCGGTCCAATTCAAGATAGCAGGCAAAACATTCTGAGCCCAATTGTACGAAAAACTTTGTAACTGCAGATTCAGATCCTGCCAGGTAGTAGCATCCGCATGTGCATTATTATCCACCGTAGTATAGGAAGTGGTGACTTTTATCCTGTCCTCCCAGGACAAAACAGGAGCTGCTCCATAATAGATCCCAAAAACTCCCCAGTTCTGGATCTCCGTATAATTATAAAAATTGCCGTCCGCCTGTCCCCAAGTATGATTCTCGCTAAACTTCTGTCCATAGGCCTCTCCCACATACCAAGGATCAGCAGTTATAAACAAAGTTACAGTATTGATAGTAAACGGAAAAGGAGAACAACCCGCCCAATCGTGACAAGTAGACAGATCACCATTGTATGCCTCTAAATCCGTTCCCACAGTCGAAACGGAAGTGATGGTTGTCCCAGGAGACAAACCCGCCAGACTACCCAACAAACAAGCCGGATCTGAGTCTGGTGAACCAGAACTACAGGAACCGACAAGGCCCGCAGAATATGTATTCATCAACCAATTCGCAAATTCTTCCGAAGTCACTTGGCCAGTCAAAAGACCGATCACCTCCATTGCCAAACCGCTTGCACCAGAATGGTCTTGACTCAATAAACCAGATAAGCTAATCGAAGTATCGATCGTATGGGTTTGTGGAGTGAGCCCTGTTTGGTAGGCGGTCACCTGATTCTGAGCGATCGCCTGCTCATTCTGTAAAAAATTCGACATCGCAGTCGCAGCATAAACAAGAGAAGCATCCATACTCTGGATTTGACAGGTATCCTGGCTTGAACTTGTACTAGGACAAACCACGCATGACGTATCTCCCGCCGGACAAGAATTCGCGTAATACAAACCCGTCAGTGCACTCGAATTCGTCGCATCCACAATCGCCTGATAACAAACATCTCCCGCCGGACACCCCCCGCCCACTGCCGAAGGGACTTGTCCCGAGCTTGCCGAGGGAATAAACTTTGACTGAGTACTATCGTACCAACCGATCACACAATTGCTGGAATCCGACAAACAACTCTGAGGATAAGAAAGCATCTCTGCAGTCGTTTGGTCAAAGATCGCGTATGTGGATTTACCGTTAATGATCGCATTCTCTATACTATTGATCAGATTCTGAAAAGTCTGACCGTCCGTATTCAAAGAAGTATGGATAGAAACTGTAGGATGACTCGAATTCGCGCTGCAATCATGATTGGTTGGACAACTAGGGTTCAAATATGCATGACTCACATTATCATAACGTAACTGCACGCAAGTGTCTCCGCTGCTACAGCTGGAAACGAATTGATGACTAGTCGAATCGTAAGTATAATCCGTACAATTTCCCGAACTACAAGTAGGGACCACATACCCGTTTGCAGTTGTATCGTACAAAGTACTCACTGAATTCCAAAATAGATCGTTTCCATTCAGGAATTGTTGGTACCCGTCCATTGTGGACTTCACCTGTTCCTTAATATTATTCTGATACGATTGGATCTGGGCAAGATTTGCCTGATACTGAGCTTCCGTATTATTGATTTGGGTCAAAAGATCCTGGTAATTAGAAGTCAAAGACTGTAAAGCCTGCTCGTAATTCCAAAGACCGTTAGACAAATTCGAATTGAATTGGGCGTACCATTGTTGCTCCAATTGCAAAAGAGAAGTTTGAGCGTTCGTCAAAAAGCTAGTATCCGAATTAGAACCTGAACTTACGGTCGGATTATTTCCATTGATCAGATCCGAAAACTCTTGGTCGAATTGGCTCTTTAAATTCGCAACTTGAGCCGCATTTCCGCTATAATACGTATCTATAAAAGTATTTCTCTGAGCCTCAATAGATGCCTCTGCAGCAACCTGCCAGGTCGAAAGAAAAGCGGCAGCCTGGCTCTCCATAGAATCGTACACATAATTTTTATAATCCTGAACACTCTGAAAACTATCCTGAGTATTGATCCCTGCAACTGCCGCTTGGATCTGAGCCTGGACCTGTGCCTGCCATTCCGATTGCAAAATAGAATAACTTTGCAGAATAAAAGAATCCCAATGAGTCACATCCTGCATCGAATTAGCGACCGAATAAGAACCCTGCAATTGCTGTTGCCAATACGGACTAAAACTCTGCACATTCAGATCAGGCACACTCACCGATTGTGAATTGGCACCGTCCGAAAATGGAAAGATCGCTCCGAAAAGTACACATGCTAAGAATAGAGTCTTCAATCGATTCATTCGGAAAACACCTTTGATATATTTGTTCAAGGATAAACGTTAGTTACGCATCTAAGATAATAATTATTCACTTTGGCCGAAGTATGATAGATATACCCGTAATAAAAATTCACTGTCCAAGCGTAGTTCGAATCCGCTCCGTACGAAGTGCTGGACCAAAAGAAATCCGGAATACCAGAAGAACTAGCCGCCGCCCCCGGATCAAAAATACCGTCCAAAGCGGGATTGTATTGGGATCGTTCCACCAAAGACTTTAATTCTGCGATGGTGGGAGTCCTCCAATTCGAACCGTAATACTTACAAAGACTCTTATTCTTCACCTGGTTCCAAGTGACCGCGTAAGCATTTATATACGGGGTAGTAGGAGCAGGAGTCGGGACCTTACATTGAGAAGTAGAGGTAGAAGTATCCCATTTCATCGGATAAATACATTTCTGCCAATACAAACCGGTAGACTTATCTTGGATCACATTTGCATCCGAAGAATTCACTTGCACAAACCTAGTTGGTCCTGCTTGAATCTCCGAAACGCTCAAAAAACAAAAAACTAGGAAAATAGAAAATCCTATACGCCCAAGACTTTTATATTGTAAAAAATCGAACATAAAAACCTTCAATGAGCCTTAGGCACTCCTGAAACGCATCTCACCTTATACAAACTAGTGTTCAGATTGAAATATGTATCCGGATCCAAAAATCCTACGAACCAAGCGTTAGTCGGATTCGCAGTAAACAAAGTGGAAGACCAAAACGGGACGGCGGAAAAATTCGTAAACTTAGCCAAAGTAACAGTCGGATAACTGTTATCGGATAGATATAACGACAAAGTTTCTAGTTCCTGAACGCTCGGAACCCTCCAATTCGTAAGCCCCGCATAACCTGCTCCCGAATTTTGGATATTCAAACTAGAACATTGATTTAGTGCATCGTAATAACTGTAAGAACCCGACTGTTCCGAACTTTTCCATTTCAAACCGGTAACCGCATCCGCAGTCACAAGATCGCTCGGAAAAGAAGCGGACAATGCCACCGGACCGGAGCCGTAATTTCTCGCTACCCCTAAACCGATACTTGCGTCATCCGAATTTGTTTTGAATACTGTAAACCCGTACCCATAAGCGGAGGAATAAGTGGTGGTCATAAACGACAGGACCACGTCCGCACCGAGCGCAATCCCGGTGATATCCTTCATACTCCCCTGCAAAATTTTCCAACGGATCAAAGCATTCTCCGGGAAATACACCCAAGGCAATACCGCAACAACTGTATCCGGCTGATTGCTATCCCAACGGAAGGAAAGATTTGTAATATCCAAAGTCTTCCAAGTGCTACCATCGTACGCCTCAAATACCATACTAGGACTAAAATTCGGATCCATCGGCTCGTTAAACACAACAGTGATAGTCCCAAGAGTAGGATCCACACCTGTATAACCTCCCGTCGGGATCGTAGAAGTGACCTGAGGAGGAAGAGTATCCTTCCAAATAGGAGTAGTCGCACTCGCATAATGAGGCTGATTGGTCTGATTTGACACGCAGATAAGTACCATGTTTTTACCCACGGTGAAATTCAGATTATCTAACACCGTAGTCACAGCTACTGCCGCCTGTATCTCCGACCCAGTAGGAGTACTACTTGCAGAAACTACATTCCCGCTCTTAAACGCAGTCGCCGATCCCGTCGGAGCAGAACCGTTATTACACTCACAATCCGATTGGCTCGAATAACTTGTCCCTGAATTACCTTGATACACTGTAGAGCCGCTTGAATTTGTAGAGCTACTGCAATTATTCCCGCCTAACAGTACCTTATACGCGGCACCATTACCCGAAAATTGCCAAGTAATGCTTTGATTTGAACTCGCATTCACAGCCTTGGAAGAAGGAGAAAAAGAATTAAACGTGATAGTGGCAAGAGACTCATCTATCGTAAACACAGCGGACTGAACGGAACTGGTCAAATTCCCAGCAGGGTCCCTCGCTAAAAACCGAATGGTAGTGGTTTGAGAAAGAGAGATCGGAGTCGCAGAATTATACAAAATTCCGTTCCCCACAGTCCCGGTCGCCGAATTGATAGTCGGATTCGAATTGTCCAACGTATATACCACGCTATAACCGTTGGAAGTCCCGCTATTATCGCTATAAACAAGCTGCACGCTAACTGGAGAAGTCCCATATGCCCCCGCTCCAGGAGAAGCGGTCAACGTAGGAGGTGTATCGTCTCTAGTGATAGAAATGCTTGTCCTACCCGTAAGCCCCGCGGTAACACAAATATAAAGTGTATTTAAACCCACAGACAACTGACTTGCCTGTACGTAAGATGTATTATTAGCGTTAGCCGAAACAACCCCGGAATCGATCACATTTCCGTCACTGCAACCGGTCCCGCCCTGACGAACCGAATAAGAACCCGATTGATTCGATCTCCAAGAGAAACTAGAAAGATTTACCGCGCCCGAATTCGTACTCACATAATTCGAGGAGAAAGCCGTCGAGATAGTAACGTTAGGCACATTATGATTGATTTGATAAACCGCAGTACCTACATTACCGATCCTTCCCGCCAAATCCCTACATCGGTACTGGACAGTATAATCCCCATCCCCACTCCCACCCACGGTAAAACCGGTAGAAGGCGGATTCGCAATATGACCGTTTATCGGACTGAAACTAGGAGTAGTACCGTCTAACGTGTAAGCGATATTGCCCGGAGCAAGATTATCCGCACATGTAACTGTAACAGTCTGAGCCCCACCATAAATACCCGCCGGGGGAGAAACACTAACGCTCGGAGCAGTTACATCGCTTCCCAAAAGAGCTAAAATAGGATTGTCCACCACGCCGTCGCCGTTCGTATCAAATCCAAGCCCTGGACGGACCAAAACCTGGTTCCCTCCACAATTGATGCCCGTGCTCAAAGTCAACGATCCATCCGAATGATAGCAGATATAATAATCCACAGTACCATCACCGTTCACATCCACAGCGTAAGGTGATGTGCTCGAACCTTGGTACAAAAAGATCAAATTCGGGACGCCATTACCTTCCGTAGCAAAACCAAGAGTACTTCCCAAATTACCCGGGTCCAAAATCGTCCCGTTACCCGCGCTACCGGAATTTCCGTTCAGGTTGACTGAATCCCCGACGGAAAAAGAAAAAGACCCCGTATATGGAGGAAGAATTCCACCTCCCCCACCTACACTAGTCCCCAATTCCACAAGAAAATTCTCTATAGCAGCTAAAACTTTATAATCCGCAGAATGTGGACCGCATTGAACCAAAAAAATAAAAAGCAAGCATGCCCTGAGCCTGTCGAAGGGAAATGAAAAATGGCGAAATGAATATCTCACAGTTGCGTTAAACCCGATTGGTTCCCCCGACAAAGGAGGGGGCTCTCCCAAGAAAGGAAGACTACTGTCAAACTAACGTAAGATAAAAATGAGAGAAACAATTTTTGTGACAAGAAATGGATCTTTTTGTGAAAAACGATTCCTTATTCCACATAGGATAAGTGTTTCTTGCAAAACTAAGTTATTTCCTTATTTTTAATAGACGAATACGACCGATTATGTTGGTTTGTCCATGAGGGAGCGACCTATATATATGAAAAAAATCTTACTTACCAAACTTTCTATCCTTTTAGTAGCAATTTCTTTATTCACCAACTGCCCCGGAGACAAAGGGGACGACACCTTAAACAACCTGACCACCCTTTACACCTTAGATCCGGGAATTTTCGGCGGTTGTGTCTTCGTTTATTATGGAGCGAAATCCGTATATCCTGCAGTAACTGCAACCAAAGGTGGTGGCCCTGTTAACATAGAGGTTAAAAATTCTAGCGGAGCAAATTACATGGGCTTCGTACTCATGCCCAACCTGCAAGTAGGAGATGTGATCACCGTCGGTCTACCCGCTACGGATACGATTTCATTCAGAGCCTATAAAGGTGAATGTCCCTTCTCTACAACTACTGGCCAAATAAATATGCCTGCAACAACCTCCGATATCGATCCCGGAATGGTAGGTGACCAAACCGATGACGGAACTACATACACCGTTCAAATCGCAGGCGACTACATAGTAAAATATGACCTGATCGGCGCCCCAGACCCCAACTACCACATCACCCTCGAGATCCAATAATCCCTCGATTCGCTTCGCTCACTCGGGACAAAGCCCCTGTCCTGAGAAAGCGAAGCTTGCCGAAGGACTCGTGCTGAGCTTGCCCCGAGCATGTCCTGAGCGTTAGCGAAGGGCCTGTCGAGGGGCCTGCCCCGAGTTAATCGAAGGGCCTGCCGAAGCATCGACAATAAACTCAGTCCGAGTGGGCTCGCCCCGAGCTAGTCCTGAGCGTTAGCGAAGGGCTAGTCGAGGGGCGAGACAACTCAGAAAGCAATTTAAAATCACCTTGGATCAACGATATCTTCTTAGCACGACTCCAATTTTTAATTTGCCGTTCGCGACGAAAAGCCTCCTCCGCAACAGAGAATACTTCAAAATAAATTAAACAAACAGGCCTACGCACCTTAGTGTATAAGGAACCAATACCTGCGTTATGTTCATACAAACGCCTATCTAAATCACAAGTACAACCAGTATAAAAAGACAGATCGGAACAAAGAAGAATGTAAACGAAGGACATGAAGAGAAAACAAAAAGCCTAAAACAGAACGCAATAAAAAACCCAACAACAACCCGGAATAACAATTCCCCTCGCTCCGCTCGGGGCAAGCCCCTTGTGCTGAGAAAGCGAAGCGCACCGAAGGACTTCAATAAACTCAGCCCGAGGGACTCGTCCCGAGCGAGCGAAGCGAGTCGAGGGAAATAAAAATTGATTTCCCTTCCCATCAATATACAACAACACTCGTCCTGAGAAAGCGAAGCGCACCGAAGGACTTGCCCTGAGCCTGCCGAAGGGCAATCGAGGGACTTCAATAAACTCAGCCCGAGGGACTCGTCCCGAGCGAGCGAAGCGAGTCGAGGGAAAAAACATGATCCGAAATACCAACCTCTTCTCACTTCTAACGTTATCCCTCTTGTCCTGCTATCATCCCAACTCGGAACTACCAAACCCTCTACCCATCTCCAAACCCGAAGCTCTCAAAATAGAATGGAAACTGATCCGTCCGAGTGCCTACACGCAACAAACCTTTTCCCCCATGTTGGACCAGGGCGGTAAAACCCTATTCAACCAATGGACCTCATCCCCCATCACCTGGGAAGAAGCGCAACTATTCCAAAAAACCCTTACCCCAAACCTACCAAAAGAGGGACTCGTCCCGAGCGAGCGAAGCGAGTCGAGGGACGAGGGAACTTCAACAACCCCACCCCGAGGGGCTCGCCCCGAGCCTGCCAAAGGAGCTCGCCCCGAGCCTGTCGAGGGGGTCAAAGCGATCGCCGTCCCGATCGGCTCACTCTTAGCGGACGAAAAAGGTGGTCTCTTAGAATTCGTAGTATTCGTACAAAGTAAAAAAGGAGAATGCCAGGATAGATTTTCCGTCCAACTCACAACCTTCACCCGCTCTTCCAAAGACATTCTAAAAATCTTATGGATGGGAGCTGCACATCGGATCCCTTATTCAGTAAGCAAATGCCTGGACGATAACGACGATCCTCATATCAAAACACTCGCCCGTCATAGTTTTTATCCAACTTACCATGCATTCCCATTCACTTACATTGCGAATTTTTTCACTACGGATCCACACGTCCTAACGGTGAATTATTACAGTACGTTAGACGAGGCTATTTCGAAACTACCGGCTACGATCCGTTATTCCTTCTGTGCCAGACTCGCCGCTTCATCATCCGGCTCCGTCCGCTGTATTGCATCCCAAACGAACACCACTCCTCCCATCCTCTGGAAAGACCATATCCGCAAACCCACACCCTCCGAACTGACCAAAGAGATCACTACCGAACCGAGCCTGCCCTGAGGCTTCGACAGGCTCAGCCCAAGAACCTGTCCCGAGCGAGCGAAGCGCACCGAGGGGCTTCGACAGGCTCAGCCCAAGAACTTGTCCCGAGCGAGCGAAGCGAGTCGAGGGGCTTCGACAAGCTCAGCCCAAGAACTTGTCCCGAGCGAGCGAAGCGAGTCGAGGGGCTTCGACAACCCTCCCCCCATGTAGGCTTGCCCCGAGCATGTCGAGGGGCGAGGGGCGAGGGCTACAAACTAGAAATTATAAAAGTCGCAAACAAAAAGAACGGCAAAAACCAAGTGATCAAAGCCCTACCCAAATTTTGACCGAAAACCTTTCTGCACATTCTAACGTAAAAAACGGACTGCACAATAATGGATCCGAAAAAGAAAATCCCGTTCAGGCTCAAGAATAATACCATAGAGAACGGGTCCTTCTTAAAAGAGTTCGGAACTATATTAAAAAGAACTAATATAGGATAAAACGCTAAAAGAACATAAAGACTGGTGGAAAATGCGATTCCCAAGATCCTACGAAACGATCTTTCTCCTTCTCCCAAAACCCAAAGAGCAAAATAACTAAGACTCGCAAAATAGAATTGGAAGATCAGAAAAAGCACGGCAAGCATGAAAATGCTATTCGGAAATGAATTCATCAAGTAAAGAGTAAAAGAAACCTTTCCCTGATCGTAGAGTTCCCTCATTCGATTTCCGTACTCTACTAAATATGCCGCGTTCGTCAAAGAGACCAGTAGATTAAACACAACATAGGTCCCTAAAAACAAAAGAAAGGCTCTAAAAACTCCTCTAAAAAATTCCTTCGGAGTTTCTTTCAAAATAGTTTCCGGATAAAGATTATAATGAAGATTTTTCTTAAATGCTCTCGTATAAAAATTATCCCGAACAAGTTCCTTTAATCTTTCTAGTATTCGATTCATGATCAATTGCCTTTCTTCTTTTTAATTGCCTTACTAGTGTGTTTATCCTGAGCCTGCCGAAGGACCTGCCCAGAGCCCGTCGAAGAGCCCGCCCCGAGCTTGTCCTGAGCGATAGCGAAGGGCTTGTCGAGGGGTCCTAAAACCTTTCGATCATTTTCCCACATTCCTTTGAACAAAACGATCCCGCCTGGAGCGACCAAAACCCCAAAGCCATGTCTCATACCTGCTTTCCAACTTCCTAAATACTTGGAACCGTCAGAATAGATAAACACTCCCTCTCCATCGTAAATAGAACCTTTCTGATAATAACCTACAAACTTACGCGAGCCAGGCAGACTCAACACGCCCTGGCCCTGTGGACGATCTCCGATCCAAGAACCCTCTAACGTGCTTCCGTCCGCCCATTTGAAAACTCCTACGCCTTCTTTTTTATTGAAGGTAAAATCTCCCACATATTCGGTACCGTTAGGATAAACATATTTCCCTTTACCGTGTTTCATTCCACGGAACCAGCTGCCCTGATAATAATCTCCCTTTTGACTCCAAAAGGCTCCAAAACCTTGAGGCTTAGAATCCACAAAGGTCCCTTGATAAATATCTCCGTTACGGAATTGGATCTTAGAAAGACTATCCTTACAATTTCCTTCTAAACATGTAGCATCGTCAAAGATCCGGAAATATGCTCCGACCAGAAAAAGAAGTACCGCAAAAGAACCCAAACTCCTTTTCCAAGAAAACGGAGTATAAAAAGCGACTACCTTCTTAAACACGAAAGATTCTCGAATGAACGAAACTAATTTATTAAAAAAATCAAATATCTTTATGATCACGCCTCACCTACTTTCCGGAAACTAAACGAAACTTCATTAATAAAATCTAAAATTACAACAATCATATTCAATTCCTTGTCCCGAGCGAGCGAAGCGAGTCGAGGGGCTTGTCCCGAGCGCTTCGGCAAGCTCAGCGCAAGCTTGTCCAGGGACTTCGATAAACTCAGCCCTAGGGAGACCCGTCCTGAGCCTGCCGAAGGACGAGTCGAGGGGGGCCAGAGAGAATGTACGGCAAAGCCTTAGTAGTTATGAAAAGAGAACAACTATAACCTACGATTATAGTGAGCTCGAACTCCATCAAAAACCTTCCCCCTTCCCTCGCAAAAACGATTTGAGGAATACACAAAGCCAAGATCCCGAAAATCGCAGATCTCTTCCTAAACCCCGACCCGATCGCTTCTCCCGTTTTAAGTATCCTCATAACGTGAAAACACGAAATCGAGATCGTCAACAGCAACCCCAAATAGATCGGCAAGGACAAAGTCCCAAAAACCAGACTCATTGCCGAAAGAGTGATAAAAAAAGGCAATACCGCAGTAAACAAAACTGCAAACGGTTCCTTAAACGATTCGAAATAAGAAGCGAGTACCATATAGATCAAAACCAAAGAAAAGCAAATAACACCGTAAAGACGGTTCTCCGTTTCCCAAATTTTCTCCATACTCCTGCCCGGCTCGATATAATAATTTTCAGGAAGATCTTTCTCCAACTCCTGCACTATATTAGATTTAACTGAAATATAGGAACCGCTAGTAAGTCGCAAAGAAAAGGACAATACCCTTTTCTTATTTTTACGAAATACTTTAGTGGGGGAATGAGATTCTTTTTGAGTAGTCACTTCCGGGATCGGCACATACTTACCGACTTGGTTTTTCACGACGAATCTTTCCAAACTTTGTTTCGAATTGCGAAACTCTTTCAATGCCCTTAATCTTATATCCAGCTCTCTATGATCTTCCACATACTTTGAGATAACCGAGCCTTGGATTGCCGTTTTCAAAAAGCCTGCAATCTCCGCATTATTTAAGGAAGCACCGGAAGCCTTATTATTATTCAGAGAAAGTTCTAATTCATCCCTCGGCGATTTATAATTCAAAACTACGTCGCCGACTCCAGGAATTTTCGAAGCTTTTCCCGCAGCGTTCTTAGCAAGCTCGTCTAACTTGTCTAGATCGTCTCCCAGAATATCGATCCGAATATCTTTGAATTTCGAATTTTCCGATTCTCTCGAAAAATAACAAAAAGCTGGGCTGATATCCCCTATGGAGGCTCTGACATTCTGAATGAATTTATCCCCGTCAATTTTAGATTCGTCTATAGTGATCACAAGAAACGCATGTCCAGGGTCGATCTTCGAAGTGATTTCCGCAAAGCCCTCCGCCTCGGCGATCTTACTCTCTACTTTTTTCACAACCTCGTTCGTCTGAGGAAAATTAAAACCGGACGGAAATTCTACAAAACCCAGAATTCTTTTGTTCTCTATGGAATAAAACAATTCCTTCTCGCTTTTCACTAGCCTAAACAGACCGAATAACAAAACTATAATATACAATCCCCAGAAAACCCTTTCCGAAACATTCCAATTGAAACGGAACGGACTTGAGAAATTCGAATTTAGAACATCCGAATTCTTGTAAAAATCGGGGACCGAAACGTAAGAACCGATAAGTAATGCTCGAATGCGTCCGATAACGAAATGCAAAGGTAAAAAAAGAAAATACGAACAAGACAAATACAATACGATGAATAACCCAAGTCTCATCGTGGATTGTCCCGTATCCGGATCCAAATAATATAACGGCAAACAAAGAGAAAGAACGATCACCACTAAGGAAAAGAAATCTCCTATAGTGTTCTGCAGGGAAAAAACTCCCTCATCCTTCGAGAGAGACTGATAAACTATCAGCCAAAGCGCAAAGCCTACGATAACGGAACACGCGATAACTATATCGAAGTCTATCTTAGATATAAAAAGGACGAATTCCACCAAAAAGAAGTTCAGTGGCAATTGACAAAAAAGAGTAATGTAATTCTCATCTCTACCTCTCCTTCTTCTCCAATACCAAAATCCGCCCAAAAGTAATGCTCCGACAAAAAAGCAAATTATAATATTCTGATATGTCTTACGAATAGACTCGGACTGATCGTAAACAACGTTAAAATGAACATCCGGAAGGACCAACTCTTCCAACTTCTGCCGAATAGATGAGGCGATTTGAAGCGTATTTCCGAGCGAGGATTTATAAACGAAAACGCTCACAGTTTCCTTTCCGTTGATCCTAGAAGAGCTTTCCTCGTCTCTATAAGCGAAAGAAACCTCCGCAAAATCCTCCAAAAAGAAAATTCTTCCCAACTCCTTCGAATGGAAAGGTTGCTTTTGAAGATCTCTCAAACTGGAATATTTACCGAAAACTTTCAATTGGACCTTCCGGCCCGATTTTTCTACAGCTCCGATGGAGGCATCCTTGTTATTATGTTGGACCGCTTCTTGGATATCTTCCAATCCGAGGCCGTAAGCTCTTAATTTTTGAAGGTCACAGCCGATCAAAACTTCTCGGACCTTACCACCCGAAGAGGAGATTTTACTCACTCCCTCCACATTCTCTAGATACCTACGCACTTCGTTGTCCGCGATACTTCTTAAAATTGCAAAATCGAACTTCTGACTTTCGACAGAAAGGATCATCACCGGTCTTTGATCGGGATCGTACTGCAACACTAACGGCTTATGGACTTCTCTCGGAAAATTACTCGAGACCATATCGATCCTTTCCCGGATCTCCAAACTCTTTAGATCGATATTGATTCCTTTACGAAATTCTAAATTGATTTCCGTCTTACCTCTCTCGGCATAAGAACGGATCTCTTCTATCCCGCCTACCCCGGAAACCGCTTCCTCCAAGGGAACAGTCAAAAGTTCCTCCACAAGCAAAACATCCGCGCCTGGATACTCGACCGAAATGGTCAAACCTGGATACTCCATCGTCGGGAATAGAGTGATCGGAACTTGAAAAAAAGCTAAAAACCCGAAAAGCAAAAATCCGGAAAAAAGCATACTCATACTCAGGATGTGCTCTCTAAAAAAGACTTTTAGATCGGTCATAACGACTAAGCCCTTTCTTTATTCTTCAAAAGATAAAAGAAGAGAACAGGGATCAGATAAAGACTAAAGAAGAAGGAGGTCAAAAGACCTACGATACTAACGATCGCCATAGGAGACTGGAACTCGGTCCCTTTTTGGAGCTCCAACATGATAGGCAATAAACCTAAAATTGTAGTCGCGTTATTCATCAGGATCGGACGTAAAACAATCTTGCCGCTATCCACGATAACCTTACGCAAAGGAATATTCTCTTTAGAGAGTAGATGAACATACTCATAATAAAGTGCAGCGTTATCTACGACTACCCCGAGAAGTAAGACCAAACCCATAAAGGAACTAACGTTTAAGCTCTTACCGAAAAGATACAAAGCGGGAAACACCCCGATAAACATAAGTGGGATCGTGCAGATCATAATCAAAGAATACAGTAAAGATTCGAACTGACTCGCAAGTAACATATAGATAAGAACGATCGCTAAAATGAACGCAAAGATCAGATCGCCGAAAGACCTATCGATATTCTCCTGTTCTCCCGCAAACCTAACCCGATATCCTTCCGGCAAATTCATTTTGGAGATTACATCTTTAACATCATCATACGGATTATTAGATTCGCTGAAATCCACCTCCGCAGTAACCAAATTCACTCTGGAATTTCCGGAACGAATGATAGAGACCGGAGCCTGAGTTTCTTTAATGGTGCCTATCTGAGAAAGTTGGACCAAATTCCCATTCGGTGATTGGATCCTCATCCCTAGTACCTTATCCAGAGAATCTACATCTCCTTTTTTAAAGAAGAGTCTAACGTCTCTATTCCGATTCTCCAATTTAATTTTAGTCACTACGGAACCGAAATTTGCCATACGAAGATAATTGGATAGATAGTCGTTATTCAGATTAAAGAAACTTGCCTTAATGGAATCAAAGCTCAGATCGTATTCGACCGAAGTATCCTCCATACTAACCCGAGTATCTTTGATCCCCGGCAATTTGGAAAGTCTGGATTTTAAATTACTTCCTATTTCCTTTAAAGTTTGGAGATTCTCCCCTAAAATTTCTAAACTGAGACCGTTCCCTTCAGCGGAAACTACAGAAGCCAAGACATCCCCACTGTTTTCAAAATGAATTTCCGTTTCTTCCGAAAGACGTAGCGACTTCCTAAACTTAGAGATAAATTCTGCAGACGAAGACCAGGAACCCTCTTTCAAGATCACTCTTAGAACAGCCCTATTCGAACCCCAATTTCCCCTCTTCTTAGAGCCCAATTGATCTTCTTCAAAACCGATACGAGTAATTACACTCTTCACATCCGGATCCTTCAGCAAAGAGGACTCCAAAGAAGAAACGACTTCCGAGGTATGAATAAGCCCCGATCCATTTTTAGCTTTGATAAAGATCGAAAATTCTCCGGTGTCTACTCTCGGAACGAACTCTTTCGGAAGTATAAATAGAAAAGCTACCGAAACTATAAATAAAATAGAAATCGATCGGATCAAAGGTTTCGGTTCTTCGATATAGGAAATCAGCTTAGTCTCATATTTGGACAAAAGATTTCTGTGAAATTCTTCGGAACGTTTAAAGATCACTTCTTTTAAGAATTTCGGTTCCATAGAAACCGAATACAAAACGGAAGTCATCATAGGGATTAGGGTCAAGGAAGCGAGTAGACTCATCAAGAGAGAGATCGTAATTGCAAGCGCCATCTCTCCGAAAACGATACCGATCATACTCTTAAAGAAAATGATCGGCAAAAAAACGATCACTGTAGTCAGAGTAGCGGATACAACGGAACCCGTAACTTCCGCAGTTCCCTTCAGAGAAGCTTCCTTGATCGGAACACCTCTGGAAAGATTCCTTTCGATCGAGGAAAAAACGACGTTACTCGTATCGAAAAGCATACCGATACCTAAAGCCATCCCACCTAAAGACATCATATTTAAGGAAATTCCGAAGACGTAAAAAAGCAAAAGTGTCGAAAAAAGCGACGCAGGAATAACGGTAAGCAGAATGATCGGGCTTTTCAAATTTCGAAGCAAAAATACTAAAACCAAAAAGGCCAGGATCATCCCCGTAATTAAAGAGCCTGTAACTCCTGAAATCGATTCTCTGATAAATTTGGATTCGTCGTATACGATTTCCGCGGATAATTCTTTTCCGAATTTCTGATTAATATTACTTAATTCTAATTTAATACGATCGGAAATTTCGACCGAATTTCTACCTGATTCCTTATATAAGTAGGCTATAACGCAGTCTTTACCGTTATATCTTGCGATACCTGTCTGTTCTCTAAATCCTACATGAACATCCGCAAAAGAGCCCAAACGGATCGGAACACCTTGGGAATTGTTGCCGACTACTGTTTCGCCAATATTTGCGACTGACTTGAATTCTCCTACTGCACGGATCAAATAATCCTTATCACCCACCGGCAAAGTACCAGCAGGATAACTAACGTTCGAAAGCGAAATCGCTTTTCTGATATCAAAAAGGGAAATGCTATAGGAGTTCATCTTCTCCGAATCGATCTCAATCGATACTTCCTTTTTGAATCCTCCCGAAAACTGGACCGCAGCAAGTCCTTCCACTCTTTCGAAATAAACCTTCACACTGTCTGCCAGGAAAGACCTCAATTCCTGGTCTTTCATTCCTGCTTTTGGAAAGATCGCAATCTCCTGAAAAGCGGATTGAGAAGGATCGAAACGAATGACGATAGGTCGATTCGCATCCTGAGGCAAAGAGTCCCTTACTAAGTCGATCCTCTCTCGGATCTCTATGATTGCAAAGTCTACTGAAGTATGATTTGAAAATTGGACTGTAACAGTAGAGAGACCTTCCATCGACTCCGAACGAACCGACTCCACTCCGCCGATCGTACTAACCGCATCTGAAATCGGTTTTGTGATAAGACTCTCTACCTCATCCGAAGACGAATTAGGATAACCGGTAACGATAGTTACTTTCGGAAACTCCAGATCGGGCATTAGATTGATTTTTAGATTTTCTAGAGCGATAAGTCCGAAAATATCGAGAGCGGACCAAATCATGGCAACCGTCACCGGTCTACCGATGCAGAACCGAAGGATCGCTTTCATTTATCTACTGAAAGAAGGCGTCACGGGCATGCCGTCCCTCAATTGGGAAAGTTTTTCCAAAAGAACAACATCGTTCTGCTGGAGCCCTTGGAGAATTTCTACATCATTCCCGTATTTTTTTCCAACTTTAACTTCAGTGCTATAACAACGACCGTCTTTGAAAACGAAAACTGAAGATTTATCTCCTTCATTAGCAAGTAAAGAGATCGATGGAAGAAGAATAGTAGGAGTCGGATTTCCCAAAACGATGTTCGCTCTGATAAACATTCCGGGCTTTAATTTTTTACCTACGTTCTCTACGATCGCTCTGACTTCCACAGTATGCGCTTTCTGATCCACCAGAGGGCTCACCAAAGTTACTTTCCCGGAAAATTTTATATCAGGAAAAACATCTGCAAAAAAATCTACACGCATTCCTTTTTTCAAAACTGTAGATTCGGTTTCCGTAATATTAAAAACTGCATATACTTTATTAATGTTGATGATAGTAAGAACCGCTGGATTTCCCGACGAACCTCCCAGAAGTTCTCCCTCGGACTTATACTTCTTAGCGACTACACCCCTCATAGGAGAATAAACTATGACTTCCTTCAGCATAGTTTTGGTAGAGTTCACTTGCGCTTCGTGGGATCTACATACCCCTTCCATCGCCTCGTATTCCGCTCTTTCTATTTTAGTATTGATTTCCTTGAAAAGATTGAGTTTTTCCTCTTTAGAACGCGGGAGTACATAACCGTTCTGAACGATATCCTCGTCGGTCAATCCTATACTACGGATTTCCTTATCCCTTTTAGCTACTCCTAATGCTGTTTCCTTTGTAGTTAACCCAAGTTTGGCGGTCTCGAACTCTTCCTTACTAAGACCACCGACCTTATAAACCTCTTCTATTGCGAAAAAAGTAGCTCTGGCTTTTTCGAGTTCTTCTCTTGCCTTTTCGAAGATAGCCTCGCTTTTTTCCTTTTCTTGGAGCAAGCCATATACATTCATTTTGGCTTTTTCCCACTTCTCTCTCGCCAAACGAGCTTGGGATCGGGAAGCTTCTAAAGTCGCCTGCTGTTTCATCAACTCCAGTTCCATCTGAAGGCTTTCGACTTGGAACACCTTCTGTCCTAAAGAGACTTCCTCACCTTCTTGAACGAAGATCTTTTCCAGTCTTCCGCCGATCTTGGAGAATATATCCGCCTTACTTTCAAAATCGACTAGACCGGACACATCTATATTCGGAGAGATCATACGTTGCTCGACTTTTAGAGCGCCTATAGATGGAACATTTTGAGCGTCGTCTGATTCTCCAAAAGCTCCCCCAAACCCTCTCTCTTCGAAACTTTCGGACCGATTCGGCTTTCCGAAAACCGCATGAGCAGGCTTGAACACAAAATCTCCGGCCTTAGTTACAAACTGATTGGCCCGAGCTCCTCTAGTCGCCTTGGAATAGATGAAAAAGCTAACCAAATAAACCGTGATACCAATCGCGATATATCGAATAACTTTATTGGAAAATAATAACTTAAATAAATCCATAATATTCACTGCGAACTATCCGTTCGAAAAGCGATTAGTCGGAAATTCGACTGCTTATTCTTTTTTTGTAAAAGCCTGGAACTGTTTAAAGTGAAAATCGGCCTTCTGGGCGACATTCGCTCTTTTATAAATTCCCGACAACTGTTTATGTGCGAGGGCTATCTGCGGCGTCTGCAAAATCATTTGCGAATAATTCTGGATTGCCAAATCCGTCTTACCTGCTTCTTCCAAAAGCCTACCACCGATATACAAAGCCTCTAGATTATTCGGATCTCTTTTCATAAATGCCTGAAGATTCTCGAAAACCGACTGGTCACGAACCCCGGAAGCAAATTGGCATTTTAGGATCCAAAGTAACGCCGTTAAATTTTCCGGATCCTTATCGTATATTTCTTCGAAGTATTTCTTGGCTTCGGGAAATTTAAGATCGTAATAGTTGATTTTTCCCATAACGAATAAAGTATCCTTATATCCAGGATTTTCCTTATGGATCTCGTTTAGGATTTTCAAAGCTTCTGATCTTTTATTGACCCAAAAAAGATTCATAGCCTTAGCGTATTTTTCTTCTAAGGCTTTATCGTTACTTCCGCAGGAGGAGGCAAAAAGTAGGAATAGAATAGAAAGAAATAAAAATGGTCGTCGCAAAATCATATATGTTGGTTAAAATTTCCACCACGGTTTAGGATCTTCTCTTTTTTCCAATTTGTCGATGACTCGACTGCAAATGGATTTCAAAAGTTCCGCCTCAGTTAAGGTTCTACCCTCGACTGTATAGTTTATACCGCTCACAAATTTTCCGTTTTTATCGAATATTTCCAAAAACAGGATCCCGTTTTCGATCTTATCCAGTATTTTACGATTATCGTTCATCGCGAGAGCGCCCTGGATAAAAAAATCGAAATGTGTAACTGCTTGAACCGTTTTAATTTCGGATTCTCTTAATAATTTAGAACTGTAATCCGGAGATAGAAAGCCTGAATCTTGTCCGCCAGGGCTTACCCCGCCTCCGCTCATCTTAGCGTTTTCCGCCAATTGAGCCAAAATATCTTTAGGTTCTTTCTTGCTTCCGATCTCCCTTGAAGCCGAATCTTCGGTAACCTTGATATAGTCGTCCAAAACCAGAATACCGTAACCTGCATTCAAAAGTTCGAACTTAAGCATATTTGATAAGTTCTTAGTATTGTATGGATCGAAATGGTTATCCCGGTTCTCTATATAACCCAAAAGATAGGTAGATTTGACCGATTCTTTTTTAATCGCAATCCTCATTGAGCCGGAATTCAAAAAACCGGAATAAGAGCAATTTACGGAAAAGAATATTAGAATAATCGAAATAGATATGTACTTATTAAAAAACATTTACTGACTCACCGCGGAGAATGTGAATGGAGAACTCAAACTACGACCGTTGACATCAGTCGCAGAACTATTGACCTCGATCGTATACACCGGACTATTCGGGTCGACTGCAATCGGAGCGTATGCGTTCGTAAAATCCAACCCCGCTTTTGTTAGATTATAATCTCCCGAAGCACCGAACGCACCATTACCACCGCAACTGGCTTCGATTTCGGCAAATTTCAAATCTAAAACTCTACAGCCGAATGGATAAGAGACCTGGCAATCGCTCCAACTCCAAGTGGATAGACGAATTACTGTAGAAGTCCCTGAAACTCTACTCAAAGAAACCGCACTAGCAGTGGTCCCCGTATCCATATAGTTATTGAAGACCAATCTAAAATCGTCTGTGGTTTGATCCGCACAGGAAGTGGCCGTCGCCGCACCGTCATCTCCACCTCTAAACTTATACGAACTCGGAGAAAGAACCGGCAAAGAAGAATCCCACCAACAGAATCCTAAATTCCAGTCTCCACCGGTAGAACTCCCTGTTCCTGGATAAGTAGTAGAACAACCAGGCGCACCAGTTTGACTAGCTAACCCTACAGCTTGAACGATCGGAGCCGAGTTCAACGCCCCCGCCACAAAACTTCCGACTACAGCTTGCTGCATCGAGATCAAACTGGATGATTGTGCGGAGGTTCCTACACCAACTTGATAACGAGTACCGAACGACAAGGTAGAATCCGAAACCAGAGTAAGAGTCTGGTTACCGTTCGACCAACTAAAACTACCAGGAATACTAGGAGAAAAAGAAACGGCATTTTGAGTACTTTGAGTATCCATCGGAGTAGTAAAATTGAATGTAATCGTATTATTAGTAGGATTACCCACGCAGCCGTTATTCACAGTACTAGTTAAGAAATTAGTCGCACTTCCGATCCCAGCCTGACAACCTGCTTGCGAACCGCTCAAAACTGTCATGGAAGAAACACCTGGATTGGCATTACCGGACCCGACGTAGAAACTTGACTGAACTGATTGTTTCATTGCGATATTATTCTGATCCGTAGCGGATGCTCCCACTACGACAGTATAACGTTGATTCAGGTTTAGCGCAGAGTCTAAAGTAATCGTAAGAATTGTATTAGAGGTCCAGGTATAACTTCCAGAAACGCTAGGACTGATCGAAATCGCCGAATTCGTAGTCTGAGTATTCATCGGACGAGAAAAATTGATCAGAATTTGATTCTGAGAAGGATTTCCCATACAGGCATTCTGCACGTTCCCATTCAAAAAGTCGGTTAACGCAGCATTTGAAGTGTTACATGCGGAAGAAGTGCCCGCATACACATACATACCGGAGATCGTCGGATTAGAACCCAAACTTCCTGTCGAAGTTCCTACAGCTACGGAGGCACTAAACGGATTCTGAATATCCATACCATCCGGATCTTCACATGCTTTCGTAAGATTGAAAGTATATGTCCCTGCATTCAAAGCGGAAGTAGGAGTGAAGGTTAAAATTAAACCTGCAGTATTGCTAAAAAATCCGGGAGTCGACGGAGAAATCGTAAACGCAAGCTGACAACTATTGATATTCATAGGTCGACTAAAACCGATGGAAAAAGATTGGTTAGTCGGCAAATTTTGCATACCGGAAGCGGGATTACTGAAAATAACTTTGGGCGGTTCTGTCTCTCCTATAAAAGGATCCACCTTCAATAAATTTTTCGCAACCGAATCACAATTAGTTAAGGCCGAAACGATGATCAATCCGATGATTAAAAATCTCTTCATATATTTATACTTTCCTCGTTTCCCTTTACTCAATTCGCACCGGGGAAAGAAGCCCCATCATTGGAATCTACAGCCGCTGCTTTTTTTGGATCTTTCCCTTGCAATAATGCACCGATCAAAGAGTTTCCTCTCCCTTTTTGGAATTGGATCAGTTTTCTCTGAGTTACATCCACATTCGCAATATAAGCCGCTTCGTAGCAGCTAATCATATAGCCAACTAAAGAGTCGGTCAATTCCTGCTCCGCACGGACAAAATCCAATTCGGAATTCAAAAGATCTTCCTTCTTAGATTGACCTACATTCATTTTAGTATTACTAATCTTTAATGCTTCCCAATTCAAAAGAACTCTAGAATTGGAGATTTTCAGAAGCTCCCAGGCTTCCGTAGTACGGTCCAAACTCTTTTGCACTTCGACCGCGACTTGGTTTTCCATATTCTTAAGACTTAAGACCGCTTCCGATAATTGCACTTCGCCTTCCATGATCTTACGGGAGTAGGCCATATTATCGAAAAACTTGATCGTGCTGGATTCATATCCGTTTAAACCGGGACCGACAGTTTGGTTACCAAAACCGGGATATGTTTGGATACCGGTTCCATCCTTCTGAACACCCATACTCCCGTTCGATTGAACGACGGAACTACCGAGCGGCATAACGAAATTGAAATTAACTCCATAAATATCGTGACGTAACGGAAATTCATTACCGTTCTTACCTGCATAACCTCCTAAATAGAGCTTAGGTATCCAGTAGTTATCCGCTATTTTTTTCTCATTCTTAAGTTTTCGAACGATAACCTGGGATTTTTTCAAATCCTCTCTAGTGTTAATAGCTCGAATAATCGTTTCTTCCGTGTCGAAAACAGGTTCGGTAATTGCGAAATCTGTATAAATATTCTCTTCTAGATCGATATCCACATGGAAGTCTAAAGACAAAACCTGCTTCAATTCCAAAAGCGCTTGATTAGACTCGTTCTTAAATTTCAGAAAAGTAAATTGGGCCTGTTTGATCTTATTCGAAACTTCCATCAATTGGACTTTCGTAATAAGTCCTTGGCTAAATTCGACCTTAGACTTCCTCAAGGATTCTTCCATCTTCTCTACCGATTTGCGGCCTAATAAGATTTTTCCTTTAGCAGCCAAGGCTTTCATATAAGCCTTTTGAATCTCCAATTTGACCTTTGTTGAGTTGATCTTAAAATCCTGTTCGTTCAAAAGATCGTTTAATTTAGCGACTTCTACCTGGAGACTGGCTTCTCCTCCGTCAAAGACAAGCTGCTGGACTGTTAAGCGCACATCGTTATATAGGTTATCGGAAGAACCGGTATTAACATTCCGTAAACCCAGATACTGTACTCCGACCTTAGGAAGAAATTCTCTCCATCTTTCGGCAATTACCATCTTTGCGATTTCTTTTTTGGAATCCAGGGTTCGCAGAATAATATTATTCGTAGTCCCGATCAAAACGGCTTGGTCCATATTCATATGGATCCTAACTCTTTCTACGTTCCCGCGATTCTGCATAACGGTTTGAGGAAAAATCGAACGAAACAAAAAGAGGGAAGATAATATTATAAAAACTTGAATCACTTGGAAGCGACTAAAATGAATTCTCTTTTTAGAAAAATCTATTTTGTCAGAAAATATCCTCATAAAACTCCTCAACGACATACCACTCCGAAAAAGAATTGCTACTTATGTCAATCCTTAGTATTCACATCCCTCTTTTGGAAGACTCTTGAAAATGACGGCAATATTCGCAATATAATTTTTCCAATTCGCTTAATCGGTAACACAACGTACGAAATACGCGTTACTCTTCGCTGCAAAAGGGCTAACCAATCCTCGATTAAAATGAACATACCATGCGTTCGAAGGCGATGGTGAATAGGAAGTAGAAGACCAATAATAATTTGATAATGTACCGGGGAAATAAGTTGCATCCACCGAAGGATTGGCCTTTGAGTAATCCATAATAGATCTCAACTCATTGATATTTGGCAATCGCCAAGTCTTGCCAACAAGAGTTAATGCATTACAACTTGCTAAAGCTGCAGTCCAAGTAGAACTAGTCGCCGAACCTGTGTTACAACTCGTTCCGGATAATCCGTTTGTACATTTTTGCCACATCAAACCGGTCACATTATCCGTAACTGTACCATCTTCTACTCCGGCGACCTTATTGATCGTGAAAGATATCTGTGCCGAATGAGAATTAGAAGAAGAGACACAAAAGATCCCGTTAGAAGTAGGTTTAACAGAGGTTGTTGCGGAACCATCGCTAAAGACAGTAGCCCAAGAATAATACGGGTCACCAAAGTAAGATGTAGCACTCCAATAATTAGCCCAATATGTGGAGAGTGAACCGCTGGAAGTACTTAAAAATGCGTTAGTATCGATTGCAGGCGTGCTTCCGGAACCGTAGGTAGGCAGAGTCGCAAGCTCGGAAGCGGTTGGTAATCTCCAATTTGAGATATTACCGTAAGTGGAAAGATTCAAAGTGGAACAGGCATTTACAGCAGAAAGAAGCGGCGTGGTTTGGCTATTGTCATTATAGAAAGGCCAAGGGCCTAAAGAACCGGATGTATTTTTTACGCATGTATCCGGAGTTCCGGTTTGCACTTCCCATCCCAAAGCGCAAGTTTTCCAAACTAACCCTGTGGATACATCGGTAGTAATATACCCTGAGCCGATATTTGTAGGTCCAGTATAACTTCTGTTAGTGTTCTTGCTTGTATAATCGCCGTCTTGACCGGTTCCGGTGCATGGAATAGGATTTCCATTAGCATCTGAACAGGAAGCCTGGCTAGTCTTCAATACAGGGAACTTTTTCGGCTCTTTCGTGGTTGTAAAGCTTACGTTCACATCGGAAGCTATCGCATTTCCGGCAAGGTCTTTGATATATGTATTCGGAAAAGAAAGCAAAACCTTAGTATTCTCCGGATAATTAATCCAAGAAAGATCTACCACAAGCTTAGTCTTATTTACGTCAGCCCAAGTGAATTTTGCAGAGACATCCGTACAATTCAAACTTAATCCATCGTATACATAAGCCGTAATCGCAGCGGGAGTCGTAGGTGCTGAAGAAGGACAAAGATTGGAATCAGTTGCAGGGATCAAAGTGGCGTCCATCGGTTCGCTAAATTGGATCGTTAATGTAGCAGGTGATACCGCAATGCTCAATCCATTGTTTGCCGGAGTAGAAGAAGAAACGGTGGGCAACACACTATCCTTAGTAATCGTCGTACTCAAACTTCCGTATTGAGGATCCAAACTAGCATTCGCAATACAAATCAAAACCGTATTGGAACCGTTTACAAAATTGGAATTATCTAAAATGGAAGATACTTGGACGTTTGCAGTTGCCGTACCACCCACATTCGTTCCGGTAGCCAAAGTACCAGAATTGCATGTAGCGGAAGATCCGATGTATATTTTATAAAAACCGGATAGACTCGCCTGCCAATCGATTCGAACAGTGGAGCTAGAGTTAGAATTGACCGCCTTGCTCACAGGAATATAAGCATTTACTGTCACAGTCGCAACCGAAGAATTAATAGCGTATGTAGAACTAAGAATGGTTGAAATATTCCCCGCGCTATCTCTTGCGACTGATCTGATCTCAGTTGAACCGTTCGAGAGCCCGATCGAAGAACCGGAATAAAGATTACCGTTCGATATTACGCCTGTTGTCGGATTGATAGAAGGATCCGAACCGTCTAACGTATAAGCGATCTTACAACTACTTGTATCGTTACAACCCAATTGAATGTTCTGAGGAGAAGATCCGTAAGTTCCGGCACCTGGATTCGGAGTAATAGATGGCGCAGTATCATCCCTGGTAATAGTTAAGATCGAATGTCCGCTTAAACCCGAAGTAACGCAAAGGTAGATTGAATTGGATCCTAAGCTCAACTGACTTGCGGAGATTGTGGATGGAATATTGGTATTTGCTGTCGCTGTACCGCTATTTAAAACGGTTCCATCGCTACAGTTAGTCGCATTTAAACGAATCGAATAGGAACCGGATTGACTGGACTGCCAAGAAACATTTGCAGATTGGATCGAACCAGAATTCACACTAAGATATGCGGAGGTTAAAGCGCTGGTGATGGAAATAATCGGAATATTATGATTGATCTGGTAAACTGCAGTTTGGACACTCTCAACATTTCCGGCAAAATCCCTGCATCGATATTTAATCGTATAACTGCCGTCTCCTGCTCCGCCAACAGCAAATGAAGCTCGAGGAGGATTGGTAACTTTTCCGTTCAAAGGAGAGAAGGTGGGGACCGAACCATCGGTAGTATAAACTATATTGCCTGGGGCTACATTATCAGAGCAATTGATAGTTACGGATTGGCTTCCACCATAAAGACCTGGAGTAGGACTAATCAAACTGCTGGGACTAGTTGAGTCACCTGCCATATCGGAAAGAATAGGGTTGTCCGCCACCCCATCTAAATTCGTATCGAATCCGCGAGTATTCAATACGACCACTTGCCCACCCGAACAATTAATTCCTGTATTTAAAGTAACACTCCCGCTTCCCCCAAAGCAAAGATAATAGTCTAAAATACCGTCCCCATTTGCATCCACGGCAAAGGGTTTACCATTACTAGCATACAACAGGATCAAATTCGGAACGGAAGTATTCTCAGTAGCAATTCCAACAGTCGTTCCATTATTACTAGGATCCAGTACGCTACCGACAAGAGGCGGAACACGTGTTCCGTTCAGGCTAATAGATTTTCCTGGAGTTATCGAGTTTCCATTCGTTGCCCCTAGGCTTTCGGATAATAATTGAAGTAAAGCGGACTGAATAGAACTCTGAAGGTTTTCCGGTCCACAATTGACAAATAGCAATAAGACTAAAATGAATTGGGCAAAAAAAGAAATGGAGAGTTTAGACATAAATCGGTCGCATTTTGCTTGGGTTGGAAAACCAAATTCCAGAAAGGAAAAGAGATTAGAAAACTTTCCTTTTTCTGCCATGAATTTACCATCTTCCAGCAAAACGAATCTTCGCAACAAGAATCAGTGGATAAATTTTTTTTTCCTTAAAGAATCGAACTTACGAGTTCCTAACAGAAAGGAGCGTTAGACGCGAAACATTTTTATAATACAGCGTAACTTAGATATAATTCAATAAATCCATCCCTTTTGGGATATCAAAAACACCGAAACGATAGCACACTTACAAAGTTAGCGGAATGAAAATTACTCATCCCTCACCACTCTAAAGTAATTTCCTTCTTTCAAGTTCTCATAACGTGCCCAGTCTATTTTCTTACCTTTAGGAACGTAAGGTAGATCTGCTGATTTTATTTTGATGCCGTGGAACAAGGAATAAACACCAACCGCCAAACTGATCGCGGTATCCTTTCTTCTTTGGGTTAGGATTTTCATATCCTTCTCCTTATCAATATAACCAATCTCTAAATAAGCGGAGATTGCATTGATAAATGTAGGAAGACTATAAGTGGAAATATAAGGCTTATTGATTGGACCGGGGTTGGATAATTCTTCTTCCGAATTAGGTATAGTCCTCAAACCATATTGCAAAAATCTCATGAGTTCCGCTGCGGCGTAATGATTGTCTCCTCCGAATCCTTCTGCGCCGTCTTCTCTTCTCCAGAGTTCAGGCTCTGCTCTTTCTCTATCCCAGAATTTTCCTTTAGCGGAATATTCGGAATGTTTTTTAGCATAAGGGCCGGGGCCATCTAACACTGCTTTATCGATCCAACCGGAAGGATCCGCATATTTCCAAGTCACCATGTTTTGGCGATACCCTTCGAAATTAGAAAGGTCTGTTTTTTTTCCGGATTTATTCGGCCAATAACCGTTAAAATAGATCCAAGCATCCGCCACTGCATTTTCCAAACGGGACCATTCCATTTTGAAACGCATCCATTCGCTCCAAGGTCCTTCTTCGAAAGACTTGGAAGATTTTCCTTCAGAAATTTTTCTTAAAGAATAGAATGTTCGATAAGAAGGAGAAAGTACTGCAGCCATTCCTCCAGGATGTCCCTTCCAACTTGGATTCAAATGTAAAGATAGGACTAAATAAGGTCGAGCAGCGTTGATCCTGGAAATTCTTCCAGGTTTGAGCTTTCCGGATTTTTTATCCGGATAATCATACAATCTATAAAAAGCATTCGGGTCGGAAGCCAGATCGGCTCCTTCTTCTTTTGCTGTTTCTTCTCTTGTGAGGTCTGAATCTATTCGTATCCAAGGAAGTGTATCGTTTGTAAATTTTTTCGCGTACGATCTGAATGTCTCGAATCCTTCCGGAGTTTTGGTAAGATCCAAAATTTCTTTTACTTCTTTTGCAAGAGCGAGTACTACTTCACTTTCTCTTCTGGATTTTGTTTGGGCACCGGCCTTATAAGGTTCCAGATATTTATTGGAGATCGGATCGTATTTATCCCCATGTTCCTCTTTGGGTTTCAGATCCAAACCTCCATGGCCCGGATCTATGACTATATTATAGGTTCTTTTCGGGGTTGTTTCTTGAGAAGAAACGGAGAATGAAAAAATTAGGAGTAAAGGAATGAATAAAATTTTTCGTATCACGTATGGAAATTTATTTCTCCGGGGATATCAGGCACAGCCTGCTATCCCCATGTGATACGTCAAGGAAGGAATCCGAATGTTTTCCCTCCGGAAAATTTTTAAAGTTTGGTCTCTGCGTACACCATATTGCGGTTATCGCTCAGATCTATTTTATATTTCTCCCGGACATTCTTACTTTCCTCTTCAGTTTTTAATTTGCTGAGGATAGAAATTCCGTATTCTTTCGCGATCCTAAGATGCATGAGGCTGTCCTTAAATCTGGAGTCCCTTCTCATCTTCTCCGCTTGGATGAATTGGTAGTAAGCGATCTGAAGTTTATGCTGGTTATTGGAAACTTCTCTTCCTGCATATCCTTTCGCTGCAGCGCCAGGCCCGGACTTTTGCTCTATGGAAACGATTGCATCAGCACATTCTCCCAATAACTGATCCACTTTTTGGTTATATAGATCGGAGAATTTTCCGTACAGTTTGTTGGTCTCGTCTTCCGTTTCTTTCATCTTGCGGCCGGCAACAACATACTTGCGCATTAAAGAATATCGATAAGCTTCGTTGTATTTTTTCCAAATCGTATCGAAGTCCTGTTGGGAATTCTGGACCTGAGATCCGAAATTTTTTACAACCACCTCTAAGGCACCTAAATCACCTTTGATCTTGTTCTGAGTGGAATCTATAGTCCGAGCAAAATGGAATTCCTCCAAATAATCTCCCTGGTATTTAGGATCTTCGGCCGCGTTGGCCAAGGCAGAACCCTTACCGTCATTACTTGTAGGTTTATTTTGTGCAGTTACGCCGTACGAAATTAAGAAGAATGCCGCAAGAACCGCGACGATCCGAGGGAAAGAAATTTTTGTCATGTGATCGACCCTTCGCGGTAATATAACACAACGCTTAAGAAGCAAACAAGCTTTTTATTGCCTAAAATCGAAACATAATATTCCGTCACCGACAGGGAATAAGGTGTATTCTATCTTAGAATTTTTGATTAGTGACCATAATTTGCGCACCGCTAGGTCAGAAGGAGCTTGGTTTTCAGGATCTGCGATCCTTCCGTGCCAGAGAACATTATCGTAGATCACTCTTAGATTTCTGCTCATGCCTTTTTCCAAGATCATTTCCAAAATTTCCGGGTAACGGACCTTGTCGCAGTCCACAAACATCAGTTCTTTTTGGCCCAAAGAAGAAGTTTCCAAAAACTCTTTTGCGATCTCAGAACAGTCTGCATTCGTAAATTCAACTCTATTAGAGTCCGGCTCCAGTTTGGCAAAAAATTCTTTCGCAACTTTTATAAAGTCTGCTTCTCTATCTACAGTTTGGAGTCTTGTATCCTTGCGAACTGCGGATAAGAGCCAGAATAAAGAAATCCCATAACCTGTACCCAATTCCAAAACTACATCAGGATCCCAAGAAGAAGCCAAAAATGCGAGAACTGCCCCGGAAGCCGGTGTCAAAACGGGAAACTTATCTTGAGCGGCCTTCTTCTCAAGACTCTCCAACCAATCATAAGGACGTTTTACCAGCTCGGAATGGATCCAATCTTCCAATCCTTCCTTATAAATAGAAGTCCCGTATTTCTGTTTCGGATTTTGAGAAGCCATAAATTAATCCGGAAGGAAAAGATGTATCCTATCCCTTTCCGAAGGAGGGGTTTTTTTATATAATATTTTCCGAATATAGGAAGGAGGGTAACGTTTTGAAAAATGTATAAGGACTATTTTTTCATTTTTAAAGGAAGAAAGATGATGTAAGATCTCATCCAGATGTATATGTCCCCACTCTCTGGCATCTTCTATGTTTCTTTCATGATCTATATAAGTACATTCTAAAAATAGGATCTCGGATTCAGCAACATCCTTATGAGAAAGAACGTATTCGATCTTAGTATCTCCGGAAAAGCTGACCACGGGTTTAGAATGAACTTCGTTGATCTCAATCCCTTCTTCTTTCTTTTTTAAAAGGTCATTTCGATCTAATCCCGCAAATTCGGATCTCAACTTTTTCTTTCTTTCGTAGATCGTATAACCTTGCGAATCCACTCTATGGAATGTTTTCCAAGCTTTAAAAAAATGGTATGCATCTATCTCGATCTCTTCTCCTTCTTCCAACCCTTTCATTTCATAGTGGTAGGAAAAATCCTCAATCTTGGAGTAGAGTGATAAAATCTCCCTCATAGGAGCTTCTAAAGTTTTAGGAAGATAAATTTTAGGAGGCCCTAATTTACGTAAGGACCTTTGAGAAATATAATAAGGAAGCCCGGCAGAATGATCCAAATGTGCATGGGTCAATAATAATCTTTCTATATTGATACGATTCGGATTTTGGTGTCCTATATCGAACATCAAACTTAAACGAGGCATGACAACGGAGGTACGAATTCCTCCCTCTGAAATTCCTTCGAATAAATATCCTCTATGTTCGAATTTACAATCCATTACGGAATAGGATCTTCCGGACCGATCGTTTTTTGTCCAGGCAGGTCGGAAGAGACGGAAGATTTCGGTCCTGAGATCACTGCAGTGAGTTTATCTCTTCTAAAATACATTTTACCCACTCTTCTCAAATCCGCAAGAGAGACATTCTGGATTTTATCCCTATAATTCTTAAGATAATCCGTAGGCATTTTATGTTCTCTGAATCGGACTTCGTTGCGCAGAATTTCCACAGAGTCGGTAAATAAGAAGATAAACTTATTTAAAATAGCCTCTTTTGCATTTTTTAATTCATCTTCACTGATATTAGCGAATGTAGAATCTCCCAAAATTTCTCCCATAAGATTATAAACTTCCGTGGTACTTTGGGATTTCGTCTGAGTAAAAAAGTAGATCACAGAATGATCTTTTTCAAACACTGGATGACTGGAAGAAGAGTAAGCAAGCCCCTTATCCGAGCGGATCTTACTCATAAAGTAGGAAGTAAAACCTCCACCCCCGACTAAATAATTCAAAACTTGGACTGCATAAAAGTCTTTATCGTTATGAGCAGGACCTACACCTAAAAACAAGACTACGTTTTGTGTATTTGCCTTATCTACGATCAGATTTTTGATCTCTTTTTGTTTTAGATTTTTATTCAATTCTTCCGGACTGGAGCCTTGGGATTCAATTATAGGTGTTCCCGAGAATGTAGGCAAAATATCTCCTAAAAACTGAGGAATCTCTTCCTGGTTCCATTTACCGCTTACCAAGATGGAACGTCTGGAACTTAATAATTGATTTTTATAATATTCTTCCAGATCTTCTTCTTTTAATTGCTCTAACGCGGATAAGGAAAGAGTTTTTCCTTTTACTTTTCCATGGTAAACAAGCTCGTTTGCCTTTCTAAAAGCGAGTCCTACTATATTATCGTTTCTTCTCTTAATCTGTTCGCCCAATTGTAATCTTGCGAGCTCGAACGCTTCTTTTCCAAAGAGAGGTTGTTTTAAAAACTCGGAGATCAATGCCTTGGACTCTTGGTCGTATCTGGAAAGCCAGGAGAATGTCAAAGTTACTGTGTCCAGATCGGAGTCCACTCTCAGCTTAGAACCGTAAGATTCCCAGACTTCCGCAAAACTTTCACCGGGATGAGAGTTTGTGCCTCCCTTCTTCCAAGCTTCTGGAAAAATTTCCACTAACTCAAAAGGTGTTTTAGTATAAAAATCGGGTCCCGAGTAAAATGTAATCTCCAGAGTTTTGATCGGAAACTCGGAGTTTTCCAAATATAAAATTCGAGTATTCGGATCCTTGCCGATTTCCTTAATCTCAGGAAAATGGAATTCTAAAGCTGGGATCTTTACGTCCTTTACAAAATCTCCCGGAGCAGCCTCGAGGCTAACAAAAGCGAATAAAAAAACAACGGCAGAAATAGTTAATCTTTTTATAATATTCATTTTTTCTCTCCGTCTGAATTGATCAGATCGCCCACAGTCAAATTTCTAGGCGTGAAATATTTCTGAGCCACTCTCATAATATCTTCCGGAGTGACTCTATCCAAACGTGCGTAATCGTCGAAAATTTCAGTCCAATCCCCCGCGACTAATTCGTAATAAGTAAGAACGTCCGCAAGTTTAGAATTACTGTTTAAACCTCGAATATAATCCGCAACGATCTGATTTTTGATCTTCGCTAATTCTTCTTCGGTAACTGGCTCTTTTTTGAGAGTTTCAATTTCTTCCAAGATAGAAGATTCAATCTTATCCGGGTCGGCACCTCTTACATTCGTCACATAGACCGCGAAAAGATTCGCGTATCTTTCGCCTGGTTCTCCGGTCCAACAAGCAACTCTTTGTGCAAGTTTATCCCTTAGTACCAATCTCTTATACAGTCTCCCGGTTTCTCCCTGAGATAAGATCGCGTCTATCAATTCAAAAACAGGTTTATCAGGATGAGGAGAAGCAGGAGTCAACCAACCCATCACCTTCATAGGCCCGGAAGAATGTTTTACGCTCACTCTTCTGGTTTCATGATCAAAACTTTCCGGCTCATGAGAAAGTTTAGGAGAAGGCCCATCCGGAATATCTTCAAAATATTTCCTAACTAGTTTTTCGGTCTTATCGAAATCCAGATCTCCTACGATCCCGATCGCCATTTTATGGGGTCTATAATTCTTTCTGAAAAATTCTTCCGTTTTATCAATGTCCAAAAAAGGAAGATTGGATTCGTAACCTATCACAGGCATTCCATAAGAATGTTTCGGGAACGCCGCCCCTAAAAACTTTTCTCTTAAGATACCCATTCCTTGGTTTTCCACTCTCATCCTGCGTTCTTCCAGGACAACATCCCTTTCCGTATAATATTCTCTTAATATAGGATCTTTTAATCTATCAGATTCCAGTTTTGCCCAAATCTCTAATCTATTTGCAGGAAGAAGGATTTGATAATTAGTAACATCGTTTGTGGTATACGCGTTAAAACCTGTGCCGCCATTCTTCTCGTAAATATAAGAGTCTTCATTGGAAACCACGAATTTACGATGGAGCTCCAACAGATTTTTGAATCTGATCTCTAAAATATTTTTATCTTTGATCAGTTTTTCAGGAACGGGCTCCCCTTTAACAGCCAATTCTCTTTCTTGTAAACGATAAGAATCTAAACGTTTTCCCCAAACACGGATCTGATCCAGGTATACTTTTTCTTTTTGAGCGTCAGTAACCCCGATATTCTTCGTACCTTTAAAAAGCATATGCTCTAAAAGGTGGGCTGTGCCCGCAATCTCAGGAGTTTCATCCGCAGCTCCCACTAAAAATTTGGTATAAACTGCAACAGTAGGAGAATCTGCCCTCTTCATCATGAGAAGCCTGATCCCATTCTTCAAAGTCACCTTCCTAACTCTGGACTCCAAAGTAGTTCGGATCTCTGAGAAGATGTCTTCGTTAGCGGAAGCTTCGACGTTAATAAATAAACAAAGAGTAAAAAACAAAAAGCTGAAACGAGAAATGACTGACTTGGAAAGATATTCCCACATAACCAACAAGATTTCCTCTAAAAGTTATGTTGTCCAGATATTACCTAGAAAAAATCCCGCTGGTTTTTGTACAGGGGAGCTTTAAACTAGGAACTATGTTGCGGGTTTTGTCGGTCTTATTCCTGACTTTTTTTTTAGGGTATTGCGAACCAGCAGATCCGGAATATAGAAGAAAGGTTTGGGATAATGTAAGCGATTCAGGTTTTATTTCCCACGATTACTTCCAAGTAGTGGTGACAGTTCCAGTCCCAAACCAAGAAAAACCCCTAATACTATTGAGAGAAGATTGTAAAGCGAGAGCGATCCGAAAAAGAGACGAGATGTCGGTGAACTTGTTATTAGCCCAGGTCTCGGAAGAAAGAAAAACTTGGATCGGGGTCGGAGTCAATTCTACAGTTCCAAAGTATGAGCCTCTTCCTGGACCACCCCAAGCGGTTCGGACCAAGTCTAATTCTCCTATGGGTGCTGCTTCTATCGCGACCCAAAATATACAGACGCCGGCTGAGGACGATTCTCCGGAAGAAAAAAAAGAAAAGAAGAAGACGGAAATCGTAAATGCTGATTATCTAACTTACCGAGCTTCTTTCGCTTGGCTTTTAGATAAACTGTTCTTATACAGAGAAGATTATAGCGACCCTAAGAGTTGTACTTTCGTTTTTAGGGTTGTGGATGCGGACTTACTAAAGCGAACCTTAGAATCTAAAATAATTCCATAACAAAGGAATCTAACGCTATGCATATAAAAACGATTTTTACGTTACTCGTCGTTTCACTCATTTCAGTATGTAAAACACCGCAAACGGAAGAGCCTAAAAAAGAAACTCCGAAGAATGTAGTGGAGGAATCCGCTCCCACCGAAGACGACCAATTTGTAAAAGCAACCGAAGGTTTCATTAGCTCTTCTACTTACCAAGTTGTTGTATCTTCCCTGGATAGCAATGAAGGCGAGGCATTAGATCTAGCCAAAAAAAGAGCCTTAAATCTTTTTATAGCGGAGAAGGGAGATTCATTCCGCGCTACTGACCGTAAATTCCTGAAAGAGTTAGTAGACTCAAAAGGTAAGATCGTAAAAGTTTCTAAACCGATCAACGGAAAGACATACTATCTATTTCACGTATCTCAACCGGATCTGAAGATAGAAATTAAGAAATGATTTGAAATCCTGCGTATACAGGAAATCCTACAACGTTTATCTCTTAAAATAGATTCACATAAAAAAGCGGCCTCGGCCGCTTTTTTCACATCGAAACAATATTCGGTTATTGTATAATTTCTTTTTGTAATATCTTTCCAGGAATACAAATATTCCTGTTATAATCGCAGTAGAAAATTTTTGCGTGAATTTCCAACTCACCTTTTCCTTCTAATTTCAATTGCATAGGTTCTACAGATTCGAAATATTCTTTTTTGCGGACAGAAGTCTTACCTTTCAACTTTAAATCTGCAGAAACAACTTTTAATCCGGACCCGGGATTGAGCAAGATACGATGCGGAGCTTCTCTTTGGACCCCGAAATTTTCAGGATAAACGACCTTTAAAAGATAACCGGAAGGTGAGGATTTTTCTATCTTGAATTTGATCGGGTTTTCTTCTTCTGCCGAAAGTCCTGAGATCAGAAAAATAGAAATAATTGCGAGATATAGAAAACGTTTCATATATAAATTAGACCCTTATCGTTTCCGAATGTTTTTATTAACCCTTAAAATTTTGGAATTGAACGTCAAAAGGAAGGTCTGCAGATTTTAAGAGTTTCATAATCTCTTGAAGATCGTCCTTCTTCTTACCTTGGATCCTGACACAATTTCCCATGATGGTAGGGATCACTTTTAACTTAGAATCTTTTACGATCTTAGTGATTTCTTTAGTCTGTTCTTTTTCGAGACCGTTACGTATTTTCACTTTCATACGAACAGTATTGCCGGTAGCAGGTTCTAACTTTGATTTAAAATCGAAAGATTTTAGGCCAAGCCCTCTTTTAGCCATCTTGTTGATGAGGACATCGATCACACTTTCCAACTTTGCTTCGTTATCGGAAATAAGAGTCAGATTCTCTTCTTCCAGTTTAATCTCCGACTTGGAACCTTTAAAGTCGAATCTGTTCTTGATTTCCGCAATCGCTTGAGTAACCGCGTTTTGTAATTCAGGTCTATCTATCTCGGAAACAACATCAAATGATGGATCGCTCATCTTATTTTCCCCCGTTCAAACTGGAACTTGCCTTTTCTAATGCGGACTGAACTGCTTCTTCTACTTTGGAAACTTCTTTTCCTCCGCCTTGGGCCATATCCGGTTTTCCGCCGCCCTTTCCACCTAAAATTTCACAGGCAGTTTTGACTAGTTCTCCGCAGTGGATCTTTCCAACCAAAGAAGAAGAACAAGTGATTACGATACTTGCATCTTCCGTGTTTTTGCTGGCAAGAATGGCCACTATTTCTTTTTCTCTGACTTTGATATTATCAGAAAGTCCTTTTAACGCCTTTGCATCCTTAGATTCAAAAATCGCAGAAACAATTTTAACAGATCCGATCACTTTAGAATTTTCGAATACTTTTGCGATCACTTCGGGGTTATTCTCGAAGTCTCTGGACTCTCTGTTCTTCTTCTCTTTTAAAAACTTGGATTGAGTCTCTTCCAATTCTACGGATAGTTTTTCGGAAAGATCTCTAAGCGAAACTACGGCATCCGCCCCCTTGGATGCAAACAAAGATCTGATCTCATCGGGTCCTGGGATTATTGTTTTGATGGAAAGTGAACTTCCTTCTGCCCCTAACTCATCTTTGATCTTAAGATTCAAATTTTGGACCGCTTCCGTTAATTCTGCAAATCTGTTTTGGAAGGTTTCCACAACAAGAGGGCCTGCCACTGCTTCTATCCTTCTATTTCCTGCACCTGGGCTGGATTCTTTTTTAATGAAGAAGTATCCGATATCTCCGGTATTACCAACGTGGGTCCCGCCGCAGAATTCCAAGGAGCGATCTCCCATCTGAAGGACCCTTACACTGTCTCCGTATTTTTCGTCGAAGGCGGCGACTGCTCCGGTCTTCTTAGCTTCTTCTATCGGAAGCACCTTAGTATCCACAGGAATATGGCGGACAATACTTTCGTTTACCCAAGATTCTATATTACGAATTTCTTCTGCACTCAAAGGGCTTGGATGAGAGAAGTCGAAACGCAGATATTCAGGAGAAACGATGGATCCTTTTTGAAGAACATGATTTCCAAGAAGATTTCTAAGAGCTCCGTTCAATAAGTGAGTTCCGGAGTGATGGAATTTAAGTCTTTCTCTTCTTTCCTTTTCCACTTCCAACATAGCCTTGTCTCCGGCCGAGAAACTTCCGGAAAGAACAGTTCCGATATGAAGAATGATATCATTCTCTTTTTGAGTATCCAAAACCTTAAAGACAGATTGTCCTTTTCGAATGAATCCTATATCTCCAACCTGTCCCCCACCTTCCGGATAGAATGGACTGGAAGAAAATACTAATACTCCGGATTCACCTTCTTTAAGCGCCGAAGTTTGCTTATTATCTGAGAATAAAAATTTAAGATCCGACTCAGCTTCTAAAACATCGTAACCCAAAAACCGGGTCTTATCTGTTTTGATCCCTGTGAATAAGGAAACCTTATTTGCTTTCCAAGTCTCGCGAGAAGATTGTCTGTCTTTCTCCAATTCTTCTTCGAAACCTTTTCTATCAAAAGAAAGGCCGTGTTCTGCTACGATCTCTTCCGTCATCTCCGCAGGGAATCCGTAAGTTCCATAAAGTAAGAAGCTATCTTTTCCGGAGAATGTGCTGGAACCTTCCGACTTAGTTTTGGAAACCAGAACTTCTATTTTTTCCAAACCGATCTCTAAGGTTTTGAGAAATAATTCCTCTTCTGCGAGAAGTGTTCTTTCCACTGAGGAGATATGTTTTTCAAGATCGGGATATCTTTCTTTATAAATATCACACACCGATCTGGCTAGCTTGTGTAAGAAAGGTTCTCTCAAATCTAGTTTTCGCGCAAACAATACCGCTCTACGAATTAAGCGACGTATAACGTATCCTCTTCCTGTTCTGTCCGGATAGATCCCGTCGGACACTGTGAATAACACGGAACGAATATGGTCCGTAATCACTCTGAACGGGACTTTTGTGGATTCGTTATAAGTTTTGCCGGAAATCTTTTCTACTTCCGTAATAATCCTACGAAGTTCGTCGGTATCATAAACCGAATCCACTCCTTGCAAGAGTAGAGCGACTCTTTCCAATCCGGAGCCAGTATCAATTCCGGTTTGTTTGAGCGGATGAAGATTGCCTTCGGTGTCCTGATTGAATTGGTTGAATACTATATTCCAAAATTCTAAAAAACGATCGCAATCGCAACCGGGCTTGCACTCGTATTTGACTCCACAATCCGGAAAAGCCTTTTCAGGTCCTCTGTCCAAATACAACTCGGAACAAGGTCCGCAAGCACCACTATCTCCAGCCGGTCCCCAGAAATTATCTTTTTTACCTAAACGAGTGATCCTATCCTTAGGAATACCTTTGGAGACCCAGATCTTCTCTGCTTCATCATCATTTTCGAATACTGTGATCCAGATCTTTTCTTTAGGAAATCCAAGATAATTTACGGAACAATCCAATGCGTATTCGATTGCTTCTTCTTTAAAATAATCTCCAAAGCTGAAGTTTCCAAGCATTTCGAAGAATGTACAGTGCCTTTCGGTTTTACCGACATTCTCCAAGTCAGTTGTTCTAAGACATTTTTGAGCAGAAGTTGCTCTTGTATAAGGAAGTTCCACTGCACCGGTGAACAAAGGCTTGAACTGAACCATTCCTGCAGTAGTGAATAGAAGTGTAGGATCTCCCGCAGGTAAAAGAGAAGAAGAAGGAACTACTGTATGGCCCTTCTCCTTAAAATAATCCAAAAAGATTTTGCGGACTTCGGAAACTTTTTTAAAATTCATGATACCCCTAAAAACAGAAAATGCCCGAGGTCTTGCTAACAAGAACTTCAGGCATTCCCAAAAATAGATCTAAAAAGCGTAGATTAACGTTTAGAGAACTGAGTTCCTCTACGTGCTTTGTGTAGACCGTATTTTTTACGTTCCACCATACGTGGGTCACGAGTCAGAAGGCCTTCTTTTTTAACAGTAGCTCTGAACTCGGGATTATAACGGCAGATCACTCTTGCAAGTGCATGACGGATCGCTCCGACTTGTCCGATGATCCCTCCTCCGGAAACATTTACCTTAAGATCAAACTTTTCGGTAACGTTCATCAGAGTTAACGCGGTTACAGCTTCTTTAATATTAGAACGGCTGTTTTGCAGATAGTCTTTGTAATCTTTATCATTGATTACAATCTTTCCGGAACCTTCTTTTAATTTTACGCGGGCGATTGCGTTTTTGCGACGACCTACTGCCCAGATTTCCTTAGCGCTTGCCATATTCTAATATCTCCTAGAGTTCCAGTTTGATCGGCTTTTGAGCGCCTAGATTATGCTCGGTTCCTGGGAAAATTCTGAAATGAGTTAACATTTCAGCACCGAGTTTACTTTTAGGAAGCATACCTTTCACTGCTTCGTATAAGATTTTTTCAGGTTGTTTCGCTCTCATGTTTTGGAGAGTAGTAGCTGTCATACCACCTGGATAACGAGAGTGATGGAAATATTCTTTTTGAGTCTCTTTATTTCCAGTCACAGCTACTTTAGCGGCATTAATAACGATGATATTATCTCCACAATCAACGTTGGGAGTAAAAGTAGGTTTATGTTTACCGCGGAGTCTAGTTGCGATCTCCGAAGCGAGACGACCTAAGGTTTTGCCTTCAGCGTCGACTACGAACCAAGCCTTATTAGCTTGTTCCTTTTTCAAGGTAGGAGTTCTATGCGGTTTAGATACGATTGGCATGGGTATGTCCTGTATTGGCCAATTTCGCGTACCGGCCTAAGGGGTCAAGGAAATACGAACAAAATTCCTAGAAACCAAGGCTAAAACTTGCTTCTGCGCCCCAGCCCATTCTGCCTGCAGACCAATCAGGCTTAGGTACGACTGTCCAAGCCACAGGATTAACAGAAGATCCCTGTTCCCAAGATTTTCCCAGGAAATAAGTACGGACCAATTGAGCCAGATACACGCCACCCAATACATATACAGAAGTATTATAAGCTTGGACGGAACTTTCATAATCAGCTCTTGCTCCTGGAACTACAGTGAGAAGGTAAAAGTTTGCAATCCCGCCTCCATATATATATGAGCCGGTTGTGCTGCTCTTGGAGACTGCGTCGTCGTATTTACTTTTCGCAGATTCTGCTTCGGATCTGGCATAACCTGCGAGTGCTAAGCTGCCCAGGAATGCTCCACCTGTGATCTTTGCTTCCAATTTATTATCAGTATACCATTGTCCCCAGCCAGGAAGAATTGCGGAGCGCCATACTGCACTCCATCTGTTCCTGCTCGGTCCCGAAATGGTCGAAGAAGTAGGAGGAGTTTCGATGACTTGGACAGGCTCCTCTACTACTTGAGGGTTTTCCTGGACCTTCTTCTCTTCTTCCTTACGAATGCGGTTCTCTTCTTCTTTTGTAATATCTTTATAAATAATTTTTAATATATCTCTTTTGTTGATGGTCTGTTTGCCCGATTCAGATTGAACAGTGATCGTCTTCTCATTTTGACCTACTACATTACCAATCACCTTACCTCCTTTACGCAGAAGAATGGTCTGATCGGCAAATAATAGGCTTGGAGTTAGGAACATTGCCAATAGGAAAAAAATTATAGAACGGGCTTTAAGTTTTGGACGCATCTTGGCAGAATAAAAAACTTTTGGACAATTTAGTCAAGTGTTATGATAAATTCCTTGAACTTTGTATAGTCCTCTAGGGAGTGTTGTATTATGCGAAGTCGGAATCTGATCCTTATTACCTTTTTGTGTTCTTCCTTTTATTACAATTGTTTGGGTGATAAGACCTGTTCTGACGAGGATAAAAGCTGTAGCACTCAGGCTCTACTTACTTCTGCCCTAACCGTTCCGAACGGGATCTATATCTATTCTACACTTACAACATACCAGGGTAATCTTGCCGCTTTCGACAGCACTCCTGAGATCAGCGGCCAAAATATCTGCAGAGGAGAAAAGTTATTCTCCTCCCTTGTGAATCAGTTCTGTCCGGATGTGTGGGCATTCATTTCAACCGAATCTGTTCCTTTATCTTCTTTTGCTACTTCCTTCTCCGCTCCTATTAATCTCCCTGTCTTCGGCCCTACCGGCCTCCAGCTTGCTTCTACCTGGGATAATTTCACACTCGGTTCAGTAAGTTTGGATCGACCACTATCGGACGCCGGCTTAGGCACAGATGATTTTTGGACTTTTGCGGGGACTCCGGGAGGTGGACTTGCCGCGAACAATTGTAACATCGGATCTGATAATACAAATATAGTATCGGGTGCAACCGGTTCCGCTAAAAGTAAAAACACAGACTGGCTGAACCCGAGTGCTGCGACAGCTACTTGCGATACTCGACATCGAGTGCTTTGTGTTTGTTTCACTCCGGATTCTTCCAGCGCTCAAGCTCAATAGATTCTTCTTATTAAAATATTCTTATCGAAAGAAAATCTTAATATTGATTGTTTCTTTCGGAAACTTCTTGCATAAAAAGTAAAGTAGATCCGTATATAGATGTGAAATCGATTGTCCTTTTTCTTCTTTTGGCCTTTTTTTCATTCAATACATGTACCGAAGAGAATGTATGTTCTAAAGAAGATAGAGCGTGCAGCTTTACCGAAATTTTATATTCATTTATCGCTCCACCTCCCGGAATATATATTTATTCCTCTTTCAATTCTTACCAAGGCGATTTAGCCAATTACGGACCTACCCTATTCGATAGCCTCATGAATCTCTGCACAGCAAATCGGATCTTTGCGCCAATCATATCTTCTTGCATGAATGTTCTTCCGGGAGTTTCAAGTGATCTAATGTCTATCGATCAATATCCTGTAAATTTCCCCGCATTTGATGGAGACAATCTTATAATTAGGGGATCAAAAGGAAATATCATTTCTCGGAGTTTTAACTGGCTGATAGCAATTGGGCCTGATGTTGCTTCCCTAAGTAATTCAGGAATCACGACTGAAGAATTCTGGACTTTTACCGCTGCAGGCGGGGGTTATTCGACAAGTTGCCTCGATGGGCTTTCCAAGAGCACCGGCGATAACGGGACCACTGGAAATCCGATCGATCAAAGTAATACTTGGGTGGGTGCTAATGTTGCGACTTGTGATCAGTATAAAAAAATCCTATGCTTTTGTTACTAAATTTTCCTAAGTAAATTTCTTGCAAAAAGAGTCCGTTTGGTTTTTAATCATACGGTGAAATTTTTTCTTCAACTTTCCTTCTTCTTGCTAATCCTTTCTTCGAACGCATGTATGAGTTCAAAAGTTTGTTCCGATCAGGACAAAAATTGTAGCATTCAAGAGCAGATATATTCTATGATCTCCGCTCCTCAAGGGATATATTTATATTCAACTCAAGCCACCTACCAAGGAAACTTGGCGGTCTACGGATCTACCTTCGAAGAAAGTCTCCATAATATCTGCACTACAAATCGTGTATTTGCATCGATCATTAATTCAAGTTGTATGAATGTTCTTCCTCTAGTTTCAACTTCTACAAATGCACTTTATAATTTTGCCTCGCTATATGGTATTCCGAATAGTACAGCGTATCCTGTTAGAGGAGCAAGAGGAGATATGATTGCCACCTCATGGACAAATATATTTTCCGCACTACTCATGACCATGGAACAAGCAGGCGTCACTTCGCAACCGTTTTGGACATTTTCCAATTCGGGAGGGGTTTATAATTCTGCGGACAATTGTATTAACGGAACGAGCACCGGGGCCACCGGCGGAATTGGATCCCCGACGGATGCTACTAACGTCTGGCTCTTATCGGGAGCTCCGGTGTGTTCGGAGTCTCATCAGATCATTTGTATTTGTTATTAAAAATAGAAGGGAAAGTTGTTTAGGAAGTTAGGTTTTAGCTAAAACAGAAGATATAATTTCTTGCTTAGGGATTTGCGTAATTTTAACATAGGTTAGATGACTCCTCGCATTCTTCCTGTTTTACTTTTTTGTGTTTTATCTAGTGGTTGCCTTTCCGACAAAACCTGCTCGGACCAGGATAGAGGCTGTAGTCCACAAGCAATATTAATGAGTATTCTTGTCTCGGCGCCAGACGGGATTTATCTATATGCGACGAACACCAGCTATAATGGAAAGTTAGCTGTTTTGGGAACTGGGAGCCTGGATCCCAGCTTAAACTTTATATGCGGCCAGCAAAGAATCTTTTCGAATATTATAGATACTAAATGTTCTAAATACGCTCCATTAGTTTCTACTTCTCTTACTCCCGCTGCTTCTCTTAATACATCCTATTCGGACTTTCCTACGACCGGAGTTCCAATCAGGGGACCCTTCGGTACCATTATCGCCCAAGATTATGCCAACTTATTTGCAGTTGATCTAGAGGATACTATGGTATCCGCAGGTATAGCAGACCAAACCGTCTGGAGTTTCTCGGACGGCAACGGCGTTTATGATACTACAAATAACTGTTCTAACGGAGATGATGACGGTTCTCTGTCGACGTTCGGATCGGCGGGATCTACAGCCTTGAAGAACCAAGCAAGCTGGTTCAACACAGGTACTCGCTCTTGCTCGGAATTGCATTCAATTCTCTGTCTTTGCTATGTTCCTACTTCGGGTGGCTAAGGACATTCTGAAATTTATTTTAAGCGGAGCTCCGCCCCGCATTTCAATCTTATTTACAATCTTTCTTTAAAGTAGATTTGATAGTAATCTCTACATCGGGCCAAAGAACAGACTTTCCGTCCTTACCCTTGTGTAGATCATTGCAGACTGCGTTCAACGCAGTTAAGGCCTTGTTTGCATTCCAATTGTTTACATCCAAAGAACCCTTTGCTTCCAAAACTTCTTCAGCTAAAGTAAATTGTAAAGGAACATCTTTACTCACTCCATTCCAGACAAGTTTAACAACTCCGGTTCCGGATTTTCCATCTGCTTCTAGTTTTACAGAAGATACTGATCCTTCTATCTTTCCGTTCTTTTTCAAATTTCCGAAAAATGCACCTTTGATCTTTGGATCTCTTTCCGCATTTCCGCTATCCAGATCCATAGGATCGATAGAGAATTTTAATCCCTTTAATGAATCTGGAACATTAGCTGCCGATTTAGCCCCGGAAATACTTACTTTGGTGAACTTGCCACCCACTCCCGTTTTTTCAGTGAATTTAAAAGCCTTCCAATCTAGAGTAGTTGCTTCTTGGCTCACGGAATATTTACAAGAAGTTTCAGCGGATAACGAATTGAATTGCAAACTTCCAGCAAGGGAGAATACTGAAAAAATCAGTGCGGATTGATAAAAAGAATTTATACGTGATTTCATGGTCTTATACTAGGGTTGAAATAAAACAAAGTCAAGATTTTTAGATATTGGAAAACGCTTGAACGAAGAAGAACTCATCTCCTCCTTATATCCTCCCGGCAAAGAACAGGAAAACGACTGTTATTCGGACAAAGAAGGAAACTTAATCACAACAGATACGATAGTAGAAGGAACTCATTTTCGTTTGGACTGGAGTCGTCCTGAAGATTTGGCCCACAAGTTGGTGGAAGTTAACGTATCGGATATAGCCGCGGCTAACGGAACACCCCAAAAGGCATTTTTTAATTTCGGACTTTCTCCTTCCTGTAACCGAAAAGAATTTTTAGAACCGTTTATTGATTCATTTAAGAAGGCATTAAACTACTACGAGATTGAGCTCTGCGGTGGAGACACCTATAGGACACAAGAGCTAAACTTAACTTTAACTCTATTAGGAAAGTCAAGCTCCCCTGTAGATAGAAAGGGCGGAACACCCGGAGATAATGTATATTTAAGCGGTCATATAGGTGCCTCTCTCTTAGGTTATAAAATATTAGAAGGTGCCCATATTTCACTCTCTCCGGAAGTCAAAAAGATCGCATTGGATAGACATTTAAGGCCTAAATCCAGATTGAACTTAAGCCGTTCTTTATATTCAAGAAACAGAATACATGCAGGAATGGATCTGACCGATGGACTCAAACAAGATGTATTCAAATTAGCTAAATCTTCCGGGGTTAAGATGGAATTAGATCTGGATAAACTCCCTTTCGAGAATGGAGTTAAAGAAGCTATCGGGATAGAAGGAGTTTTAACTTCAGGTGAAGAATTAGAACTCTTATTTTTATCTCCTGACGAACTACCTTCGTCCTGGGAAGGGATCTCTATCAGTAAGATAGGAACCGTCTTTGCTTTGGAAAAAGGTGAATCTCCCCAAGTAAGATACTCTTACGAAGGAAAATCTTACTCTCCTAAAGAATCCGGATTTAGGCATTTTTAATCAAATTCTACTTGTGCGTCCGACATATACCAATCATTCTTCCCGATCGATGAGAAAAGGTCTACTATCCTGGATTCTACCTAGTCCGCCTAAACCGTTACGCTCCGAGTCGGAGATCCGTTCCATATATCCAAAGTTTCGTTGGAGAATTTTAGAAGCCACTTTTCTCGGATATTCCGTCTTTTATACTGTCCGGAACAATTTTCCGGTAGTTTCCAAGGAAATTGGACAAGCACTCTCTTATTCCCAAGAACAAATCGGAAATATTTTAGCGATCACTGCTATCTCCTACGGGATCGGAAAATTCCTAATGGGAGCTCTATCGGATAGAAGTAATCCGAAAGTCTTCATGCCATTAGGTCTTATCCTAACAGGGATTTGTAATATATGCTTCGGAGCTTCTTCCGATTACCAAACACATTTGATTTTATGGGGACTCAACGGTTTATTTCAAGGGATGGGTTGGCCTCCTTGCGGAAGATCCTTAGGTCACTGGTTTTCCGTCAAAGAAAGAGGGGAAAAATTCGCAGTCTGGAACATCGCACATAACGTTGGAGGCGGATTGGTTGGAGTGATCGCAGCTTATAGTGCCTCCTGGTTTGGATGGAGAAACGCATTTTATATTCCTGCAGCACTTTCATTTTTAACTGCCATCTATTTGTATTTTAGATTATTGGATACTCCTCAATCTGTCGGACTTCCCTCCATTGAAGAATATACCGGAACAGAAACCGACTCAGCAAAAGTTTCAGAATCAGAAAGAGAACTCAGCTTTAAGGAAATTTTTATAGATCTAGTACTTTTAAATAAGTATATTTGGGTCTTTGCCATAGCAAATTTTTTCGTGTACATAGTGAGGTATAGTCTTACGGATTGGGGTCCTTCTTACTTAAAGTTCGCTAAAGGAGCCAGCTTAGAAAAAGGAGGGATCAGCACTCTAATCTATGAATTCGCGGGAATAGGTTCCACTTTGCTTGTCGGTTGGTATTCCGACAAGGTGGGAGGAAAAAGAGGATTAGTCAGCTTGGTCTGTATGGTACCAATCTTATTCGCATTGTTCGGGATCTTACTTGTTCCGCCAGGATATTTATGGGCGGATCTTACACTATTCGGTGTGGTCGGATTTTTTATATATCCACCTGTTATGTTACTCGGAGTAGCTGGACTGGATTTCACTTCTAAAAAAGCGGTCGGGACAGCGGCAGGATTTATCGGCCTATTCGGTTATTTAGGAAGAACAGCGCTTTCTAAAGGTTTAGGATGGATGAGTTCCTTCTCCTGGTTTCGCTGGGAATATTCAATATCTATAATATTTATTTCCGCCATCTTGGCCATAATTCTGCTTGCATTCACCTGGAACTGGAAACCGAAACACTAAAGGATAAATATGAAAAACAGGATCGGATTCATCGACTTTTTACGAGGATTTGCACTTTTAGGGATACTCGTTGTCAACCTACCTTATTTTTCAAAACCGATGTTTATAGTAGCTTCCTTGGGGGAAAATTCCACTCTATTGGATTCCGTAGGCTCTTGGATCGTGGCGTTTTTCTTTGAATCAAAATTTTATGTATTATTCTCCTTTTTATTCGGTTATGGTTTTTTTATCCAATTGGAGAATAATACGGAAGCAAACTCAAAATCCAGATATTTCAGAAGGATATTAGGTTTAGGAATATTAGGACTTCTGCATGGAGTTTTCTTATTTATCGGGGACATTCTTCTTTCTTATTCAATTTTAGGAGCATTGCTCTGGTTTTTGAGAAACAAATCTTCCTCCTGGTTGCTAAAACTTTCCCTATTATGTTTAGTGATAGCTGTGTTTTGCAGAATAGGAATGAGTTTGGCAGAAGTAGAATTAAAATCTCAACTGACGGCAAATCTTCCCCGTCTATTGGAAGAAACTAGAAAGGCATATTTAGGAGGTTTCTGGGAAAGTAATGTACAAAGGACGAAGGATACTATTCTCTCCATTCCATTTTTGGTATTTTATCAATGGCCGACAGTTTTCTCCATGTTCTGTTTGGGTTTTTATGCAGCCAAAAATTCGCTCTTTACTGACTGGGAGAGAATCAAACCAGGATTTAAAAAATATTTTCCTTGGGCGTTACTCTTTGGGATCTTAGGAAATCTTGTTTATACATTATATTCTCGTCATATTCTCCCGGAAAATCCAAGCATATTCTTGAAAATTATCTACGCAATCTCGGATACTTTTAGCGCCCCTGCACTCACATTCTGTTATGTGTATTTGCTCGGGAATTATTATAACTCAGGAAGAAGTTTTGCAGATCGGATCTGGTTTGAGGCAATGGGAAAATTTTCTTTGACCTGTTATTTGGGAGAATCTTTAGTTTGCACGTGGATCTTTTGCGGTTGGGGACTCGGGTATTTTGATCAATTAGGTAGTTATATCGTTCTGCTATTGACTGTTCCGATTTGGATTTTCTTTGGAGCATTTTCCTTAGCATGGAAAAGATATTTCAACTTAGGTCCTATGGAATGGATCTTGAGATCTTGGACCTATTGGAAGATTATCAAGATCTTTTAGAAAATTAAGTGATGATCAACTCATCCAACGAAAGATAATCCGAGCAAAATCCGCTTTTACCGCTGGCTTACTGATATAATCATCCATCCCAGCCTCTAAACATCTTTCTCTTTCTCCGGACACTATACCGGCAGTCACTGCAATGATTGGGACCCTACGTCCGTCTTTTTCCAGAACGCGAATTGCTTTAGTAGCCTCATATCCATTCATTTCAGGCATTTGGATATCCATAAAGATCAGATCAGGGTTAATTTCTCTAAATTTATCGACTGCTTCTCTTCCTGTTTGAGCCTCTATACATTTTGCCTTCGGAAGGATTTTTTTAACGATACTTTTAGCGAGCATCATATTTACTGAATTGTCTTCTGCAATTAAGACGGTTGCGGTTTTATGAATGCTAGGAGCACCTTCTTGATCTCTTCTATTCAAAGGAAACTCAAAAGGTTCCTTAAAGATCTGATTTCTAGCAAGAATATCGAATAATTTCTGCATATGGATCGGTTTAGAGATCACCTCTTGGACCCCCAACTTTCTGGATTTTTCCGTAAATGATTCTCCTTCTTCTGGATTCACGATCAGTACGATCGGTTGGTCCTCGCTTCTGATCTTTAGATCTTCTCTTACTTTTCGGACTAACTCCAGGCCGTCTCCTTCCGGCATGTTGGAATCCATCAAGATCATATCGTATCTATTTCCGCTGGATAATGTTTGTAACATCTCTTCTCCGTTTTTGGAGAAGTCCGCGGGAATATTCTGCATAGATAACATTTCTCCGATCAATTTTATGTTTTCTTGATCTTTATCCGCAACCAAAACCTTTTTGATAGAACGAAGTCTGATCCAATCTTCTCCCACTATTTCGGAGATATTCAGTTTTAGATCGAAATAGAATATACTTCCTTTTCCTAACTCACTCTTTAACTGGAGTCCGCTTCCCATCATAGATAAAAGTTTATTAGAGATAGCAAGCCCTAAGCCTGTGCCCCCAAATCTACGAGTGGTAGAAACATCTCCCTGGGTGAATGCTTCGAATATTTTATCTCTCGCATCAGGCGCGATCCCGATTCCCGTATCTCTTACCGAGAATCTGAACTCTCCTTCTGTTTCGGAATTTTTTTTGAGAAGTTCTATCTTTAATTCGATTTCACCTTCTTCCGTAAATTTTACGGAGTTGCTGAATAGATTTACTATTACCTGTCTAAGCCGAACACTATCCACTTTTACGAATCTGGGTACATCCCAAGCAACATTTACGATAACTTCCAATCCTTTTTTTTGAGCTTGGAACTTGATCGTATTTACGATCTGGCTACAAAGTTCCAAAAGGTTTGTCTTTTCATAAGATAACTCTAACTTTCCCGCTTCAATCTTAGAAAAATCTAATATATCATTAATAATATCCAGTAAAGACTCGGCGGATTGGAATACGGTCATCATATATTGATGTTGAGTAGAATCCATGGAAGTCCGTAGTAAAAGATCTGAGAACCCTATGATCCCATTCAGAGGAGTCCGTATCTCGTGACTCATATTTGCCAAGAAGTCCGACTTAGCTCTATTTGCTTGTTCGGCAACTAGTTTTGCTTTTCTTAATTCTTCCCTTTGTAGACAACTTTCTGTGATGTCTTGAGTGAACATCATGATCCCGCCTATGGAACCGTCCAACTGGTACCAGGGCCTTACTTCCCAGCGAAGATATTGATCATGCTCCCAACCATCTGGTCTCCATACATCTTCATCATTCTTTAAAACTTCTCCGGATAAACATCTTCGATGTATATTTTTCCATTCTTCCGAAATATTTCCGAATACTTCGTAATGCGAAAGTCCTATGATATTTTTTCCGAACAAATGGTATTCTGATAACCATCTTTCACTTACGGCAACGTATTTAATCTCCGTATCGAACATGGCGACTGCGGCAGGAGCATGTTCGACAAATGCGGATAACCTGGATTTTTCTCTAAATAATTCCAGCTCCGCTTTTTTTCTCTTATCGATATCATAAAATGCTCCGTAGATCCGGACACATTCTCCGTTTTCAAACTCTGCGTTACCTACGGTCCTGACCCAAAGTTCTTTCCCTTTCGCAGTAATAATCTGGATCTCCAGATCGTACGGCTCGCCCATTATTTTAAGCCTATCTATCAATTCTCTAATTTGATTTCGGATATCTCCTTCTTTAACAAATCTTAATACTCCCTCTTTATCCGGCTCAAAATCCATAGGGACTTCGAACATTTCTTTCATTACACCGGACCAGGTTTGGTCATCGGTTTTGAGATCCATATCCCAGGCACCGATCTTAACCATTTTATTCGTCTGCTCTAAAAGCTCCTTGGCATGACGTAATTGTTCTTCCGTTTTTTTAATCTCATCGATGTCCATGATCTGAGAGATAAAGTGGTTAGGCATTCCGTCGGCATCGCGCACCAAAGCCACAGAGAGAAGTATCCAGATGATCTCTCCGTTTTTCTTAATATAACGTTTTTCTAAATGATATCCTGATCGTTTTCCTTCTAAAGTTTCCTTTAGCAACTGCATATCCTTTCCGATATCGTCCGGATAGGTTATATCCCTAAAGGTCAGTTTGGATAATTCTTCCCAATCGTATCCTAACAATTTGATCAAATTTCCGTTTACCTGGATCCATCTCCCTTTCGGATCCAGGATTGCCATGCCGATTGCAGAATATTCGAAAGCGCTCCTAAATGAGCTCTCCATTCTTTTTCTTTCACCGATATCTCTGGCGATTTCTGCAGAACCGATAATCTTCCCTTCTGAATCAAACATTGGAGAAAGAGTAATGGACATCTCGATAGAATGACCATCCTTAGATTTGCGTACGGATTCGAAACTAGATGTCTCTTTTTCAGAGATCACCTTTTGATTGATTTTGGATTCCAAATTCTTGGATTCTTTTGAAACCAATCTATCAAAATTTGATCCTAAAATCTCTTTGGAGCTGTAGCCGAATATCTTTTCGGCACCACGGTTCCAGGAGTTAATCGTTCCATCCAGATCTTTCCCGATGATCGCGTCGTCGGAAGCTTCCACGATCCTTGCTAGTTTTAGATTCGCTGCCTCTGCATTCTTAATTTGCGAAATATCGCTTACTATAACGGAAAAACCGACTACTTCCCCATTCCTAAAATCCGGTATATATTTTGCTAAAGAATATCTAAAACTTTCTCCGTCGGGTGAAGGAATTCTTCTTTCAAATAATTGAGTTTCACCTTTCAAAACATTTTGAACATAAGGAAAATTTAATTTGAATAGCTCATCACCTAAAACCGCACTCATATGCAAGCCCACTATCTTTTTGGCGTCTATTCCGAACCAATTTTGATATGCATCGTTCGCTAATCTATTGATGAGTTTAGAATCCCAATAGCCGATCATATCCGGCAAAGCGTTGATCAAAGAAAGAAAGTCCAATTCCATTTTTATGGAATTCAACTCAGATCCTTTTACGACCCGAATCCCCCCAATACATATATGATCACCGGATGGATCTTTGCAGATTTTTAGTTTAGTATCCGTCTCCACCTCGGAACCGAAAAGAGTCTTATAGCGGATAGGAATAATTGCAGATTCCGAAGTCTTCCCCAACTGATGATTGATCAGCTCGTCATCCTTTTTTGAAAAGAGATCCTTCCAAGAAAGGGAGGCAAGATCTTGATCCTGTGCAGGAAACCCTAAGACGGATCTGAATTTAGGATTGATCCAAAATCTAGTTCGATCCGAAAGATCCAAGGCCCAAATCCCATCCATCCCTTCGGTTTGGACAAATTGGAAAACTTCCCAATCGGATTGTATCTGTCGATAAACTGCCTTTTCGAGTGATTCCCGCATTTTTATAAGTAAGAGACGAATTGAAAGGGCTTTAAAACTACCGAAGAAACGTCGCGAGTCAATGAAAATGAAAAAGAAACCGTATGAAATTTATCATCTTTTGCTTGCAGATTAAAAACGAAACTATTCCATATAAAATTCTTTTCGATCCAAAAGGTTCAGAAATGCAGAAAGAATATTGGCTTCTTCCGATCGGAGCGTTAGCTCTACTGACTTTTCTCGTATTATTGCAAATACCTATCCGACGTTTTTATGCAGGCTTCATCGGTAAGGTAATCCCGGACGATTTCAAGTTTGGAGAATCCAAAAATGTTCCGGGGTGGGTAACTATTGCAAATCGGAATTATATGAACTTATTGGAAATGCCACTATTGTTCTACTTGATCAGTCTCATACAATATCTAACGAATTTTAGCGATCCAATGAATTTTCGACTATCTTGGGTCTATGTGGGACTTAGAGTTTTACATAGCCTAATCCATCTCACTTATAACAACGTTATCCACAGATTGGCCATCTTTGCGGTGAGTAATTTGGTCTTGTTTGGGATTTGGGTAAACTATTTCGGCAAGTTTTTGGAGATCATTTTTTGGGGATAAAAATTTCCTTAGATAACGCCCTATCTAAAGTTTTTAATCCCATAAAACGTCCCAACCTTTCGTATTCTCCGCCGGGAGAATAGAAAGGTGCCAGGAATATAAAGAAAACCTGATAATAGAAATCGTATGTTTCCGTTAAGTCTACTGAACCTAAAAGTTCGCCCTTAGAATTGTAAAAGTCAGTACTCATTGCAAACGAGCCTTCTTCTCTATATGGGCGAAAACCCCAACCTTTGGAAAATACGTAATCCATTCCCCGATCTTCCGCTTGCGATTCTACGATCTTAATTTGGACCTTCAGATCCCCATCAGTAGAAGTAACCACCTCTCTAAACAACCCAGAGTCCTCATATGCGGAAACCAAAAGTTCCGTCCAAATTTCTTCCCTACTTTTCTGCTCTTCTTCTTCCAGATTATAAGCGCGATCATCCTTTTCGGGAATATAGATCACTTTAATAGAAACTTTTTTATAATGTTTTAATACTTTTCCCTCGTTCAAGCTAGAGGGAGAAGAAAGTTCCGATCTAGAAATAAGGATACAGTTCGTGGATAAGACGGATAAGAGAAGAAGGTGAAAAGTATATATTCGAAAAGAAGAATACATGGGTGAGTTCGCTAAAAAGAGAGATTATTTTTCTTTTTGCAACAATTCCAAATGTTCTCTAGAGAGCAACCATAACGTAGAGCCCGGATCTATAGCCACCCCAGAAACTCCCTTGTTCTGTAGGCCCAAGGCCCATAATTCTTTTGCTGTGATAGGAACAAGCGCGGTCTCTTTTTTAAAATAGCGGATTGATTCGGAAGGATGGGAAAATGCGGGCAAGAATACTCTGCCACGTTCATCGCTTACGTATAATAATACGATAGGTTCCGGTCCTTTTTTACTAGGGCTTTTCTTCTTTTTTTTAGCAGCTGCTTTCTTTTTAGGTTTTGCCTTTTTAGCCGTTGCTTCCGCTCCAGCATGAGGGATCAAAAAATAAGCTTTGGTAAGTTCGGCAGAAAGTTTTTCTAAATTCTTCTCGGAACGATTTTTAGAATAGAGATAGATCGCCTCTCTGAAATTAGCATTTTCTCCGTCAAACTTGGGGATAGGCTCAAAATATTCTTTAATGGAGGATAGAACGTTTTTGAAACTAGACATCTTACTTTTGTAATTCTGCGGACTTGCTTGCGAACTTTAAATTATTCAGATCCTTAGGCTGGATAAAATACCATCCCACTAATACTGCCGCCAAAGAAATTGCAGATACGAATATGACACCGTAACTTGCTTTAGGAGAATCTAATTTAGAAATTTCTCCTTCTTCAGATCTCATGTAGGCGAATATTCCCACTTTTACATAATAATATAACGCTAATGCGGAGTTTGCGATCCCTCCGATGAGTAACCATCTTGAGATCAAATCCGTTCCTTCTGCGATCTTTTGGAATAAAAATAATTTTGCCCAGAATCCGCCCAAAGGAGGAATTCCAGCTAAGGAAAGGAAGAAGATGAATAATACAAAGCTAGTCCAAGGCCTGGATTTTGCGAGTCCGGCGATGGAATCATACGTTACGTGCTGATTGCCTTCTTCTAAGAAAGAAAGGACTGCAAATGCCCCCAAACTCATGAAAGAATAAATGATCAGATAAAATAATGCTTCTTCTTTTCCGCCCAAAGAAATTCCTGCGACCACATAGCCGGCATGAGCAATGGAAGAATATGCCAAAACTCTCTTTAAACTTGTTTGCTTTAAAGCCACAAAGTTTCCGTAAGTCATCGACATGAGTGCTAAAATTCCCATGATCCAGGTCCATTCTCCACCGGAAATTGGAGCAGGAAATTTTGAAAAAACGACAAGCAATAATCCCATGGAAGCGGACTTAGATGCCGTGGCCATAAATCCGGTAACAGGAGTTAGTGCACCTTCGTAAGCATCAGGTGTCCAAGAGTGATACGGGAACAACGCGATCTTGAATGAGATCCCGGTTAATAAAAGTAATAATCCGATCTTTGTAAAATTGGAATCAAATCCCGAACTAAGCAAAGGTTTTAAAGAATCTTGTAAATGGGTTGTTCCGGATCCACCGAACAAAAACGCCATTCCGAATAAGAAAAATCCTGTGGAAAAACTTCCCAAAAGAAAATACTTCAAGCTGGCTTCTAAAGAATACACGTCACTTCTTGCCATTCCTACCAGAACATACAAGCAAACCGACATCAATTCTAATCCGACGAAGATGGTAACCGTATCTGTTCCGGAAGTCATCAGGAACATTCCAACCACCGAGAAAAGAAGAAGAGGATAGAATTCAGGAAATTCCATATTATGTTGTTCTAATACTCTTGGAGAAGCAAGAACGGTGCAGAATGCTGCGACTAAATACAACGCCCCAAACCAAAAACCTAAGGTGGAAATTTCATAATGTCCTGAAAAATAAGATCCAAGTCCTGGATTTGACTGAGAAATAAACAAAGAAAAGAATGCGGCGATCAAAACCAGACCGGAAGTAAATCTGACGATCCTAAATTCGAATCCTTGGAAAATGAATTGCAATCCGAGTAATAAGATCCCTCCTCCTGAAAGAACCAAGATAGGAAGAATAGAAATTAGATCGTTGGAATTTGGAATTAAATTCATTCTTCCGCCTCTTGGGACACTGTCTTTTTACCGGGGATCCCCGTTCCTCTTCCGGAACTGATCCTATCCTCATAACTAGGAGGCTCTGCACCCAGGGTCCTATAATTTATAAATTTCTTCTTGGTGTTTCTCAAATTACCTTCTTGTTCCAAAAAGGCTCTTTCTTGTAGAGCCTGCTTAGAAGTCAGATTCAACACGACTCTCGCGCTAGGTTTTAAATAAGTCAGTAGAATGTTCGGAAAAATCCCGGTTAATATTATAATTCCTGCAACTATAGAGACTATAAACTTCTCTCGCACATTTAAAGGAGAAAGACCGGAAGATAAGGAATTCGGTTCTCCAAAGAGCAAGTTTCGAGCAAAGTATAACATATATCCAGCCGCAAAGATCACTGCAGTGCCCGCTAAAAATCCGTAAAGAAGGCTATATTTGAAAGTTCCGATTAGGACTAAAAATTCTCCTACAAATCCATTTGTGCCGGGAAGCCCAGCACTCGCAAAAGCAGCAAGGCCGATCGTTACTGCCAAAAATGGAGCGGATTTAGCAAGACCGGAATAATCCTTCAATTCGTTGGTTCCAGTTCTTTCATGCAAGAATCCTAATATAAAGAACAAAAGCCCGGAGGTGAATCCATGATTCACCATTTGGAGCATTCCGCCTGCTACTCCTTCTTCCGTGAGAGTCAAGATTCCCAAGATGCAGAATCCCATATGCGAAAGAGAAGAGAAAGCTACCAGACGTTTGCTGTTTTTCTGGGTTAGCGCAACGAGAGCCCCGTAAACAATTCCTGCAACTGCAAGAGCGGTAAGTAGATTACGATATTCTAAAAATACCTGAGGGAAAAGTGGGATCGCCACTCTAACATATGCGAATAGTCCGATCTTTAAGAGAATACCCGCCAAGTCAACGGACCCGACAGTCGGCGCTTCTTCGTGAACATCAGGCATCCAAGTGTGAAAAGGAAATAAAGGTACCTTGATCGCAAATGCAAAACTAAATCCGACAAATAACCAAAACTTAATATTTGCAGGAATAGAATTCAAAGAGACCACTGCCAATTCTTCCAAATCGAATGTGTGAGTGTAATGATATAATACCAAAATACTCGCTAACATGAAAACGGATCCGGTAAATGAGAATACCAGATACTTCATTGCAGCCTTAATTCTCCCCTTCTCTCCCCAAATTCCCACCATCAACGTGAAAGGTAGAACCATCCATTCCCAGAAAACGTAAAATTGGATCAGGTTGACCGAAAGAAATACTCCGATCACTCCTGTTTCTACCAAAAGAAGAAGTATAAAAAATTCTCTGACCCTTTCCTTTACATTAGAAAAAGCGGATAAAGCCGAAAGAAAGAATAGAAGAGCCGACATCGTGACTAACAGCAAAGAGAACCCGTCTATCGCAATATGATAGTCCAGTCCTCCTGACTGTAATTCTATAAAGTTCCAGATACGATGAGAAAATTGAAAACCACTGTCCCCTTTTAGAAATTCCAAAAAGAGAGGAATCGTCATCGCGAGAACTCCGAGAGTTACGATCGAAGACCAAACGCGAACCCATTTTTCATTTTTAGAGATGAATAAAAAAGGGATCCCTAAAACGGGCAAAAATAACAGAATGCTTAAATAGTACTGGGGCACTTAGATTCCCCTCCATAAGAATACGGACAAAATCAAAACAGTCCCTAAGACAATTAGAAAAGCGTAATCTACTACTGTTCCTGTCTGGATCCTACGTAGGAATGAAGAGATTCCTCCGGAAAACTTTCCAGTTCCGGTTAAAACTTTATCTATCAAACGTTTCTCCACCACTTCAGATAAAAATTCAGAGAAAGCAGAAATCGGCCCGATCAAAACGTTTTTAAAAATTTCATCTATGTAGTATTTGTTTGCAGGAAGAATTCTCCAACCTGTATATGAAGATTCATCTGAAGGTAGTTTCTCTTTTTTACCGAAAAAGAACCAGTAAATCCCGACCCCAAGTAAAATCGCTCCTAAGGAAAATCCAGCTAGTAGGAGTTCCAACTCATGGCTCAAATGATGGACTTCCAAAGCCCCCTGTTGCTGAGAATAATACAGTAATCCTTTCGCAAAAACAGGTGAGAAGTATTTCTCTAAGAAATCAATTCCACCACCTAAAGATTCGGGAACCAATAAATATCCGGAGAATGCGGCACCCAATGCCAAGATCACCAAAGGTACGGTCATGGTCCAAGGAGATTCATGAGGATGCACATGAGAAGAGACTCTTGATTTTCCGGTAAATGCCAAGAACGTTAGGCGAAACATATAGAATGTAGTTAAGAAAGCCGTAGCGATTCCCATCCCGAAAAATACCGGATGAAAATAGAATGCCTTTTCTAAGATCAAATCTTTAGAGAAAAATCCACTAAATGGTGGAGCTCCTACAATGGCCAAGGTTCCCAAGAGGAAGGTCCACCAAGTGATCTTCATCTGATCTTTAAGTCCCCCCATTCTTCTCAAATCCTGCTCATCGGACAAGCCATGGATTACGGAACCGGAACCCAAGAAAAGAAGCGCCTTGAAAAATGCATGAGTCAATAAGTGAAAGAGTCCAGCTACATATGCTCCTGTTCCCATTGCGACAAACATATAACCCAGCTGAGAAACTGTAGAATAAGCTAAAACTTTTTTGATATCGTTTTGATAAACACCGATGGTCGCTGCGAAGAACGCGGTGAATGTTCCGATACAAACGATCCAAAAACCTACTTTAGGAACTAAGATAAAAATAAAATTCAATCTTGCGATCAGGAATAGTCCAGCAGTCACCATTGTTGCCGCGTGGATCAAAGCGGAAACCGGAGTTGGTCCAGCCATTGCGTCCGGCAACCAAACATGGAATGGGAACTGAGCAGACTTACCCATTGCGCCTATAAAGAAGCAAATCGCGACAAAGGGAAGTGCATTCAGTAAAAACTTTGCTTGAGGCAAAGATTCAGAAATTGCAATAAAAGAAACAGAACCAGAAAGCCAATAAGTGAGAGCAATCCCACCTATCATTGCTAAGTCAGCGATCCTATTTGTAACGAAAGCCTTAATACTTGCCTGTGCTGCATTTTCTTTATGAGTATCAAAACCGATCAGAAGATAAGAACAAAGTCCCACGCCTTCCCAACCGAAGAATAGAACTACCAGGTTTTCCGCTAAAACCAAATGGAGCATGAAAAATACGAATAAGTTCAGATAGGAAAAAAATCTTCCGATCCCAGGGTTTCCTTTCATATATCCGATCGAATATAAATGGATCAAACTTCCGATCCCAGTGATGATCAGAGCCATAAAAAGAGAAAGTTGATCTACTTGGTAAGCAAGATCCGCTTTAAAATTCCCGACTTCTACCCAATTGAATAGAGTTACAATTTGAGCATCCTGTCTTTCTAAAGGATGAAATTGCAGATAAGCGAATACGCTCGCAGCAAAAGCAACAAAAGACAATAAGGTCCCGATCGCACCGGAAAAACCCTTCCAATATCTTCCGAATAATGTATTTAATACGGATCCAAGAAGAGGAGAAAAAACTAGAACGGATATTAGGATTTCCCAACTCATCGCATTACCATTTCATTAAATTCATTTCGTCTACGAAACTCGTCTTTTTCTTTCTGTGAATTGCGACCACTAAAGCCAAACCGATCGCCGCTTCCACGGCGGCGATTGCCATCACAAAAAAAACTACCACTTCTCCCTGCACCTGATGAAGCGATTTTGAAAAAACAACGAATACCAAATTTACGGAATTCAGCATGAGTTCTATACTCATGAAGATGACAACCGCACTTCTTCTAAATAAAACACCGGCGACACCGATGGAAAAAATAATACAGGCAAGAATAAGCAGATATTCCACTGGAATTCCTGCAAGAGTTGGTTTCAGAATTCCCGGATTCATGGCTCCCCTTCTTCTGTTTTTTTACCTAAATTCTTTTTTCCTAATATAACCGCACCGAGTACGGCGGCTAAAAGTAATATGGAAACGATTTCGAAAGGAAGAAGGTAATCCAAAAACATGGAACTTCCCACCGCAGCAGTATTCCCTTCCGCAATCACGCCGACCTTTCCTTCTTCCGATTTGGATAATGTATACTCGTAAGAACCAGACTCGGAATATCCTTTAGGAGAAGCTTCCGTATTCGGAATACCTTCCTTTACGGAATGGATAAGCACGATTGCAAGTAATACAACCACAGAAAGAACCAAAACTTTTTTGAGAGGATGATTCCAAAGTTTTGCAATTCCTTCGTCATGCAAGGAGAGAAGCATCAGAACGAAAACTACAAGCACCATGATAGCGCCCGCGTAAACTAAAACTTGCATGGTAGCCACAAAAACGGAACCGATGACCGCATAAATTCCGGCTAACGCAAAAAAAGAAAGCACAAGTAAAACAGCTGAGCTAATAGGATTCGGATGGAAAACAACTCCTAGGGCTCCGGCAACCAATACTCCGCTAAATATAAAAAAGAGCAGAAGCCCCGGATTATCGAATATCCCTACCATTTCCAGAAACCATCCAAACCAACGTAAACGCTTGCGATCAAAATATTTGCCACAGCCCAAGGGATCATTTTTTTCCAGCCGATCGTCATCAACTGATCGTATCTGAATCTAGGCAGGGTCCATCTTACCCACATGAATAAAAATGCGAAAAATAGGACCTTAAGGGCGAAAAACCCGAGTCCAGCCCAAGCTTGCCAGATAGAGCCGCTTAACCAACCGAAAGGTAGATGATATCCACCAAAGAATAAAATGGTAACCACACAACTCATAGTGATCATATTCATGTATTCTGCGATGAAGAATAATGCGAATTTGAATGCTCCGTATTCCGTATGAAACCCTACTACCAATTCGGATTCGGCTTCGGCCAAGTCGAAAGGAAGTCGATTTGTTTCTGCAAACATTGCGACTACGAAAACGGAAAACGCAATAAAGCCAGGAAGTTTAAAAATATTCCAAAGGCCGATCTGAGCATCATTGATATCGGTGAGTTTTAAAGATCCGGTCAAGATCACGATAGACGCCACAGAAAGACCAAGAGGCAACTCGTAACTGATCATCTGAGCCGTCGCGCGGATCCCGCCGATCAAAGAATATTTATTATTACTGGACCAACCCGCTAAAATGATCCCATAAACTGAAAGACTGGAGATCGCAAATAAAAACAAGATCCCCGTATCAGGATTTGCAATTTGAAGATCTAAATATGGAGAACCGATCTCTTTCGCAAGCCATTCAGGTAACATAACCGTTCCACCCAGAGGAACCACAGCCCAGGCCATAATAGCACAGGTCATAGAGATCGCAGGAGCGACCAAATACATGACCTTGTTCACATTCTGAGGAAAGATCTCTTCCTTGGTTAAAAACTTGATCCCGTCCGCCAAAGGTTGCAATAGACCGAGAGGCCCCGCACGGTTCGGGCCTTTTCTGTCCTGGATAAATCCGGCTACTTTACGTTCTGCTAATGTATAATATGCACAAGCAGTAATGAACACTAAGAAAAAAAGCGCACTTTTTAATAACCAGAGTAGAACTAAATTCCAATCCATGGTTCAGACTCCAGTCCGAGCAGGAATTTGTTCTTCTTTGCCTGCTTTGTCTTTTAATCTGGCTTCGAATTCATGTTTGAATTTTAAGATAGTCGGTCTGACCGCCCCTACACAGGCATCAGAAAGAGGACAGATGGTTGTTCCACCTTCCATATTTCTAGCTAAGGAAAGAATAAGATCCAAGTCCGCACTCGTTCCTTCTCCTTCTCTGATCTTATGTAGCAGGTCCCTTACCCAATGAGTACCTTCTCTGCAAGGAGTACATTGTCCGCAGGATTCATGCGCGTAGAATCTTGCAAATCGATACGTGGTTTCCACAAGATCAGTGCCCTCGCCGATCACGATCACCGCTCCGGAACCAAGCATCGTCTTATGAGCCGCCATGGATTCGAAATCCATATTTGCAGTTTTACACTCTTCTGCGGTAAGGATCGGAACGGAAGAACCGCCTGGGATCACCGCTTTTAACGGGACGTCGTCCAGCATTCCACCGCAAAGATCATTCACTAATTCTAATAAAGGAGTTCCTAATTCTATCTCATAAACTCCAGGCCTTTTCACATGACCGGAAACGGAGAATAAACGTGTTCCTGGAGATTTTTCAGTCCCGATCTTAGAATACCAGTCAGCACCCTTGTCCAAAATATGAGGAACAGTGGAAAAAGTTTCCACGTTATTAACCACAGTAGGACAACGATATAAACCGGAAACCGCAGGAAATGGAGGTTTTAATCTTGGATGACCCCTACGACCTTCCAAAGAATTGATGAGTGCAGTTTCTTCTCCGCAGATATAAGCACCTGCTCCAGCATACAGTACCAGATCAAAATCGAATCCGCTACCTAAGATATTCTTACCAAGATATCCTTTTGCATAGGCCTCATCGATTGCCTTCTGCATGGAATCGATCCCTTTGTTAAATTCTCCACGGATATAAAAAAATCCTTTGTTTGCACCGATCGCCTTTGCACCAATTACCATCCCCTCAATGATCTGGTGGGGAAGGTTCTCTATTAGTTTACGATCTTTGAATGTTCCAGGTTCTCCCTCGTCCGCATTACAGATCAAATATTTGGGTTTTGGAATATCTTTAGGAATAAAGGACCATTTGAGTCCTGTAGGGAAACCGGCTCCCCCTCTTCCTCTCAAACCTGATTTTTTAACGATCTCTATAATTTCTTCCGGCGCGATTGACAGCGCCTTTTTCATCCCGTCGTAACCGTGGACCGATTCGTAAAATTCCAATTCGTTCGAACGGGGATCGTCTATAAATTTAGTTAGGATTTTCATTTCTGCCATAACGTTTCCCCTTAGGTCAAATCCTTCAGGATCTCATCCATTTTTTCGAACGTTAGATTTTCATAATATGCATCGTTGATCTGGACCATTGGAGCGTATCCACATGCACCCAGACATTCCACTTCTTCCAAAGTGAATTTCTTATCGGGAGTAGTTTCTCCCAATTCTATTCCGAGATTAGAGCAGATATGCTTTTCGAGTTTATCATTTCCTCTCATATAACAAGAAGAAGTCCCACAAATCTGGATATGATACTTTCCTACAGGCTTTTTGTTGTATAAGGTATAAAAGGTAGCAACACCATATACTTGAGCAAGAGAAATAGGAGAACCTATCTTCTCCGCAAGCGCTTCCATTCCTTCTCTATCTACAAACCCTTGTTCTTTTTGTAGGAGGTACAACCCAGGGAGGATCACACTTCTTTTATCCGGGAACATCTCCAATAGTTTGTCCAGTCTGGCAACCGATTGGGAAGAAAATTGATAACTCATCAGCAGTCCAGCTCCCCTGCGATCACATTCATAGAACTCATCGTAGCGACCGTATCCGCAAGAAGTGAACCTTTTACTAATTCAGGAAAAGACTGATAAAACCAGAAACATGGCCTACGAACATGCACTCTCCAAGGAGACTTCTCCCCTTCGGAAACGATATAAAATCCGAGTTCACCGTTAGCAGCTTCGGTCGCCATATAATATTCTCCTTTAGGGACTTTAATCCCGTGCATGATCAATTTGAAATGGTAGATCAACTCTTCCATATTCTTATAAACCTTGCTCTTATCAGGAAGATAAATATGAGGAATATCTGCGTGATGCGGACCTGTAGGAAGACCATTGATGAGCTGCTCCACGATACGAAGAGATTGTCTCATCTCTTCCATGCGAACAAGAGTCCTATGAAGAACGGAACCGTCCTCTCCCACAGGAATATCAAAGTCGACCTTATCATAGAACATATAAGGATCGTCCTTACGAGTGTCCCAGGGAACTCCTGCTGCTCTCAAATTAGGACCGGAATAACCGTAAGAGATCGCGTTCTCAGCCGAGATCCCTCCGATACCTTCCGTTCTATCCATAAAGATCCTATTATTTATTAATAAAGACTGAAACTCTTCTATCGCAGGACGAAGACCCTTGATGATCGTCTTAACATCTTTTTCAAACTCAGGATAAATATCTTTTTCGAGTCCGCCAACTCTGCAGAATGTAGTGGTAAGTCTTGCGCCTGTGAGTTTTTCCAGGACCTGATAGATATTCTCTCTATGATGGAATAAATGCAACATCCCGGAGAATGCCCCAAGATCCACTCCCAAAATACCATTGCAGATAATATGGTCCATTACTCGAGAAAGTTCGGAAACGATCATACGCACGTAAGTTACTTTATCCGGAACTTCTATCTGGAGCATTTTTTCGACAGCTAAGATCCATCCTATATTATTCAAAGGAGTGGATACGTAATTCATCCTGTCGGTGCAAACTAAGAACTGATTATAAGTATAACGTTCTCCTAATTTTTCGAAACTGCGATGCACATAGCCGATCACAGATTCTGCATCCACCACTCTTTCCCCATCCAGTTGGATCACATTCTGCAAGATCCCATGAGTAGAAGGGTGAGAAGGTCCCAAGTTCACAAGTAGATGTCCTTCCGGGAGCTTTTTCTGTTTGAGGCTGAAATGTTCCGCGGTTTTTTCGTACATCGCTGTCATCTTAAGCCTCCATATCTTCTTTTAAGTGAATGGTGAGAAGGTCTTCTACCAGATAGTCCTGACCGAAACCTTCTAAAGGATAATCTTTTCTTAATGGATGACCTTGGAAATTATCAGGCATGATAAGACGATCCATTCTAGGATGGCCTGTAAAACGGATACCGAAAAGATCGTAAACTTCTCTCTCCGGCCAATTGGCACCTTTGAAGATGTTAATAATACTTGGAACTTCTTCACCTTCTTCCAATGCTACGCGGAATTGTACTCTTGTGGAAGATTTGTTTCCGGAGCGGAGAAGGTAACAGACTTCGAATCTGGGAGTTTTTTTACCCAGCCAATCTATTGCAGTCAGATCGTTTAGATAATTCAGTTCAATCCCGGGAGCTGTCTTTAAAGTGGAAAGAACAGGGACAATTCCTTCCGGTTTCAAGAAGAATGTAGGAAGATTCGTGAGTATTTCTTCTTCCTTGGAAATAAAATAAGAAAATTTGTCTTTTAGGAAACTCTGGATTGTTTCTTTCATTGGACGACCAGGGGTTTGTTTCTTTCGTTCATTTCCCGGATCTTATCCATTACTTCCTGTCTTCTGGCTTCTAACCCTTGGGTTTTTACTTTTTCCTGAAGTTTGATTACAGCGTCCAAAAGTGCTTCTGGTCTAGGGGGACAACCCGGAACATATAGATCGACTGGAAGGATCCTATCGATTCCCTGCAGAACAGAGTAAGCATGGAACATTCCACCGGAAGAAGCGCAGGCCCCATAGCTGATCACAAACTTGGGCTCGGCCAATTGGTCGTAAATTTCGCGAAGCACCGGAGCCATTTTGTAAGTGATAGTCCCAAGAACTAAGATCATATCCGCCTGTCTAGGAGAGAAAGAAGGTCTTTCTGCTCCGAACCTGGCGATATCGTAGTCCGCACACGCAGTACTCATGTATTCTATCCCGCAACATGCAGTCGCGAAAGGATAAGGCCATAAGGAGTAGCTTCTTCCCCAATTGATGACGGAATCAACCGTAGCGATCTGAAAAGAATCTCCGTAAGACGATCCGGGCTGAGCAAGTTGTTCATTTAATCCCATTCTAAGGCCCCCTTCTTCCGAATATAATACAGTCCAACCACGAGGGTGAAAATAAAAACAAACATCTCTATCAGAAGAAAATTACCAAGTCCCGCCTCTTTGAATGATTTTAAATTCACGGCGTACGGGAAAAGAAAGATCGCTTCTATATCGAAAAGTATAAACAGAACTGCGACTAAGTAAAACTTGATATTAAACAATCCCTTTGCATCCCCGTAATACGGTACCCCGCACTCAAAAGTGTCGTGAGGTTTGGATTTTTTTTTGGGGTTTAGAAGGAATGCGAGTCCGAGTATGAGAGCGGAGAATCCTACTCCCAAGAGGAATTGAATCAGCAGGGGGCCTAGGTGGTCCGGCGAACTTCCCATATCTAACTTCTATCAAACTCCCATACTCACCTATGTCAATCTAAAATCCCGAAAGGGGCCTTTGGAAGAGATCGGAAGACCGAATTCTATCATTTTCGAATTTTACAATTAACCTTTTTCCGAAATGAGAACGTTTTTCAATAGAAACCAAAAAAGCAGAACGAGTGTTCTATCGCTCCGAAAAGAACTTTAAGTTTTCCTAAAATACTGTGTCTCGGCATCCCAAAAAAATTGAATCTCCAACAGAACAGTCGTTCTGGTTTTTCCCAAAAAGTTGGTGACAAAACTATTTAAGGCCATAGGGTATTGGACATATAGATACCAGGGACAAAATTAAATGGCTAAACTCGTACTATCCAGCTTCGCAGAATTACAAGCATACGAAGGAAAAGAATTAGGCGTATCCGACGCTCACGAAATCACCCAGGCACAGATCGACACATTCGCAAACGCGACTCTGGACCACCAATGGATCCATACAGATCCTGCAAGAGCCGCTAAAGAATCCCCTTTCGGGACTACTATCGCTCACGGTTATCTTACACTTTCTATGGCTCCTTATCTTTTGAGCCAAATCTTAGAATTACGAAACATCAAAATGGGGATCAACTACGGAATGGAAAAGCTCCGCTTTTTAGATCCAGTTAAGGTGGGTTCCAAGCTGAAACTTAGAGCGGAATTGGTGGAATTGAAGGACCTGAGAGGGACCGCAAGAATGACCTTAAAGCTCAGCTTCGAAGTAGAAGGTGCTGCAAAACCTGCTGCTATCGGCGAAGTGATCTATCTTTACCAATTCGCCTAATCGGCAGGTATTCAAAATGAATCCTCGTACGATCATTTATCTGATTTCTAGGATCAGGGACGAATTCCATAGACGTTTGAATTCGGAACTGAAAGACAAGGGTCTGGGCCAATTGACCACTACTCATGCGGATATTCTATTCGCGCTTGCAATGTCGAAAAGGGTTCCGATGCAAGATATCGCTCGGATGATAGATAGGGATAAATCCACTCTGACAGCACTTGTGGATAAACTGCAAGATCTTGGTTATGTGGAACGGGTCAGAGATACTCAGGACCAAAGAGTGGTCAACCTGCAACTTACCCGCAAAGCCTACTCGATCCGACCTGTTATGCTCGGGATCTCCAGATCATTGCTTGCTGGTCTTTATAAAGGTTTTACCGAGCCGGAAAAGAAAGACCTGGTCCGGCTTTTAGACAAACTTTATAAAAATCTAAAGTAGTTACTCTTACAACCCGGTTAAGAATTCGGTCTCGATACTCTTAAGTATCGCTTCTTCATCCGGGTTTCTGATACCTTTTTCCCCTTTCTGTCTACGACCTGGAGTCCAAGGACGGATCATATTCCTATAATTATGGAGTAATTTTCCGATCTTCTCCTTCTCCGCTTCTTTTAATTTTCTAAAATCGGGAACAAGAAGAGAATTCAGATCTCCCGGTTCTACTTTTCGTAGCCCTTGAGCGTATTCCCTAGTTCTAGATTCCAATTCTTTGCGAACATGAGGAGTGATCAGATAAGCAAATAAATATTCTTCGAAATGAGCATACTCCGGTTTCGCGGAAAATCCGTGAAAACAAGTGAGATGAACTGCAGGGCTTTGGTTGAACACGAATCTAACTTCTTCCCTATGAAATGAAGTGGCTAAGATCCTGCAGGGCCCTCTGTTTTCCTGAGAATGCCAAGGCTTTCTTTTGGAAGGAAGAAAACGTTTAGGCACACCTCGTTTGATCCCTTCCTCCAGATATTTGTTAATACCTTCTTGTTCATTATTGTTCGGGACTTCCTTTGCGTCGAGTAACCATACCTTGGCTCCTTGGGACTTCAAAGTGATCCAATCATCTCCGGTAAAAAATGGAGAAAGTGCGTACTGAGCTTTCGGAATTGAGGACCTGAGATAGTTTCGAGGAATGGATAAGTTCGAAGCGTCTTTTTCGGATAAAAGAAAATATCCGTTGTCCCCTGTCGCGATTCCTCTTCTAAAACTTCCGAATTCCTTAATAGGGACCCATCCTTGACTAATATCTTCGGACATAGTCACATAATTATTGTTAGGTGAATTTTTATCATCATTTTTTATGTTTTGTATCGGTTCCGAGTCGTCGCTCAATAATCTAGTCCACTTTGCCTCGGCATCGGGACGGATTTTTCTCCAGACCATTTCGGATAGCTCTATACTTTCTCCTTTAATGAATGATGAAGTCCTAGACCAAAGAAAACCTTCTTCGTTCGTTCTTGAATTCTCCAAGAATAGTATACAGGAAGAAGTTACAGCTCCAGTGAACAAAGACCAGGAAGAATCTAAGATAAGTATACGACGAAGATATCCGGATTGAATAATCGCTTTTTTTATCGGAACTCCGTATCCAGCGTTCAAGAATTCGTAAGGCACAAGTATGGAAGCCCTTCCTCCGGGTCCTAAAATCCTTAGTATACGGAGTAGAAAGAAGACATATAAGTTTGCAGTACCTGGAATCTCATCTTTAATGTCCTCCGCGAATTGACGGATCAATTTTTTCCCGTGTTTAGAATGGCTGAGGCGGAGATACGGAGGATTGCATAGTATGATGTCGTAGTTTTCTTTCTTTTCGTTTTGTAGGAAGTCCCCTAACACCAAATGAAAACGATTTTTGGATATACCGGCTCTCTCCAGGTTTTGTATACACTTTTCATGTAGGACTGGATCGATCTCCCAACCATGAAACTCACTATCTAATTTTGGAAAACGATCCTGGAATTCTTGGAAAAAAATTCCTTCTCCCATTCCCGGATCCAAAACTTTTAGTTTTTTTCCTTCTAAAGCGGCTTTGGTTTCGGAAACCCATTCCAACATAGGACTCACTAAAGCAGAAGGCGTGAAGAATTGTCCTAAAGCTTTCTCTTTGGCTTTAGTATCCGGATTTTCTAGAGGAGGGTCTTCGCATGGAACGATCATGAAAGAAATTTTCGCCTATATAACGTTGATATGACGACGAATCTACATGACAACCTTACAATTGTTAGAGGTTTTTAGAAAAAAGAATCGTATACCTAAAAGTTACTTCGGTATACTCTAAAAACTGTATACTAAAAAGATTTTGAATTATTGTGTCTTGGAGGAAAGTTTTTCGGCCAAAATCCGCTCTATTTCATCCAGATGATATTCTTTTGCCAGATCTAGTGCCGTCTTACCTTGGTTATCCGCAAGTGTAAGGTCTGATCCGAGTTGGATCAATTTTTGAGCTGCAGAAATATTTTTTCTCAGGATGGCTTCGATAAGAGGAGTTTTTCCTTCTGCGTCTCTATGATTTAGATTTGTTCCAGCTTTAGCTAAAACATCCAAAATTTTCAGGTCAGTTTGTTTAGCCTCTGTAGCATAATGAAAAGCGTTTCTTGCACCGACTTGGTGAGTCCCATTAGGAGTGTGAACATCTTTTAATCTGCTAGTGAACACTGCTTTTGAACCATTCGCTAACAAATATTCTGCGATCGCCAAATTAGAAGGAGAAGAAGCGCCTCCCACGGCTAAGAAGAGTGGATATTCTTCGATCCCGCCCGGATCATGATTTGGGTTAGCACCGTTCTCTATCAGAAATTTTACTAAAACTAGGCTTTGGTTCCGGATCGCCATATTGAGAAGGGAAACCGGTTTTTGATCCTCACCTTTTCGAGCGGTGTATTCTACTAATGCGCCGGACTCGATCAATCGTTTTGCTTCGGCAAGATCGTCCATATCCGGAATTTTTACTTTTAAGATGGGAAGTAAACGATAGAATAATACGGAATTCCCATCCACATCTTGGGCGTTAATATTTGCTCCGTGTTTGATGAGAAACTCGACTACGTCCTCACCTTCTGCGAGCATGATAGCCGTGCGACCATCATCATCCTTAGCGTCCACTGTGGCGCCTTGGGTCAAAAGTAATTCTACCTTGCGAAGGTCCCCTTCTTTAACCGCGGATAAAAATTGCTTGTCCAGCTCGGTATCGGCTTCAATTGCCAAACTGAATACGAAAACGAGCACCGCCCAGCTTCCGCGTCTAAGTTTGCCGTATTTTGCCAATAAATCCATTATTCCGATCACCGATATTTACCCATCCTGATTTTAGCTGCGATTCTATAAATGAAAATTCCCTTTGGCTGGGGAATATCCTTGACCCTAGTGGGCTAGGCCTTATGCCTCTCTCCCTTAGAGCGTTTTATTCGGTAAATGGTTCCCAGGATTCTGCCTCGGATTTGCCACTTCGACCGAGTCCTAAATCCCTTCTGGCGGAAGAATATGAGCAGTACAAAATTCCCATTCGATTCTTATGATACTATCGGTCTTGCTGATTTAATCAGAAAGAAGAAGATCCAGCCCAAGGAATTATTAGATTTTTCTGAATCTAAGATAGATAGATTCAATCCGGAACTGAACGCTGTCGTCTTGAACACGATCGACAAAGCAAGGGAAGAGTTGAGATCAGGTAAGATACCTAAGGGACCTTTTTACGGAGTTCCACTTCTCATTAAGGATCTATTACATCATGTGAAGGGACAAAACATCACTTCAGGTTCCAGGGCTTACAAGAATTATATTCCATCCGAGGACAGTGTATTTGTTTCTAAGCTTAGGAATGCCGGATTTCTTTTTATAGGCACTACGAATACTCCTGAATTTGCTTTAATGGGAATTACTGAGCCAAAGTTTCATGGACCAACTCGAAATCCTTGGGACCCGGAAAGAACTCCTGGCGGTTCTAGCGGTGGAGCGGGAGCTGCAGTTGCATCCGGAATGAGTTCTATTGCAACAGGTTCAGATGGTGGAGGATCGATTCGGATCCCTGCTGCCTATTGTGGACTATTCGGATTAAAACCTAGTAGAGGAAGAGTTCCAGTTCGTCCTTACGGAAGAGTTTGGCAAGGTGCTTCTCAAGATCATGTTCTTACTAAATCCGTTCGAGACAGCGCAGCCGCTTTAGATATAGTTTCAGGTGCAGGGATAGAAGAAGCATTTTCTATGGAGAAAAATAAAACTTCTTATCTTTCCGAGGCGAAGAAGTCGCCGGGCAAACTTAAGATAGCATATTCATTCGCTTCTCCGATCGGGACACCGGTGAACCAAGATCACATAGACGCGTTACACGACACAGTGAAACTCTTAAAATCATTGGGCCATAAATTAGAAGAAAATTCTCCTCAGGTGGACGGAAAACGTATAGCAAAGGCGTATGTGACCATGTATTTCGGAGAAGTCGCTTCCGAGATCTCTCGTTTGGACAAAGTTTTGGGTAGAAAAGCGAAGATGGGAGATGTGGAATCCACAACTTGGATCTTAGGATTATTAGGACGATCCATATCCGCGGGAGAATTTGTATCTGCAATTCGGTATTGGGACGAAGCCGCTTATATCTCGGAAACCTTTTTAGAAAATTATGATCTATATTTGACCCCGACCACTGCAGAACCTCCTGCTAAAATCGGAGAACTTGCTCCTAAACTATATGAAGAAATTGCAATGCAGATCATCGGAAGAATAGGAACAGGTAAATTACTTTTGGCCACCGGTATGGTGGACCAGCTTGTGGAAAAAAATCTTTCTAGAACTCCGTTCACTCAGTTAGCAAATCTTACGGGGCAGCCTTCCATGTCTGTTCCTCTTTCTAAAACGACTCTTGGTCTACCGATCGGGATGTTATTCACTTCCAAAAGAGGAAGAGAAGATATACTCTTCCGACTAGCGGGACAATTGGAAAAGGAAAGACCTTGGGCGGATATTAAGAAGTCCTAAAAATTTTTTAGGACAATTCACTTTACAAATAGGATCAAAAAAAAGGATCTACTTACTATGTCTTTCAGCGCGGACGAATTCAAAAATTCACTCTCTCATTTTGCATCCGGGGTAACTGTGGTGACTTTTTCCGATACCACTAGAGCCGGAGGATTGACCGTTAGCAGTTTCAGCTCACTTTCTTTAGATCCACCTCTGGTACTTTTTAATCTCCAAAAGAACATAGCAAGTCACGATCCATTGCTTGCTTCCGGTCTATTTACAGTGAATATTCTATCTTCAGACCAACAGGAACTTTCCAACCAATTTGCGTCCGGCAAAATAGACAAACATGAACTGATCCAAAAACTAGCCTGCGATCTGGGGCATAACGGAGTGCCTTTCTTAAACGGCACCTTGGCCAGGATAGAATGTGAACTGGAAAAACAAGTGGATGGAGGAGATCATACGATAGTGATCGGTAGAGTCATATCTGCCGTATCCGATGACTCTAAAAGACCTCTTTTGTATTACCGTAGGAACTACTACAATATCTGAACCATAAGGGCGGTATTTCCGCTCTAAAATAGTTTTCATTGGGGGCCAAGTCAGAAAAACTGGTCCCGTAATGGAAAAAGAATCCGTCTCCCTCCAAGACGCTCTCGAACACGGTCTTACCTCAGAAGAATTTAGCAAAATCCAGGAAATCCTAGGCAGAACCCCTAACTCCACAGAACTCGGAATTTTCTCCGCAATGTGGTCGGAACATTGCTCTTATAAAAATTCTATCCTTCAATTAAAAACTCTTCCAACAAAGTCTGATAAACTTTTGGCCCAAGCGGGAGAAGAGAATGCCGGAGCCATGGACATTGGCCAAGGACTGGCAGTTGTTTTCAAAATAGAAAGTCATAATCACCCTACTGCAGTGGAACCTTACCAAGGTGCAGCCACAGGAGTGGGCGGGATCATGAGAGATATTTTTACAATGGGAGCAAGACCCATCGTATCTTTAAACTCTCTTAGATTCGGCAACCCGGACGAACCTAGAAATAAATACTTATTATCCAGAGCGGTCAAAGGGATCGGAGATTACGGTAACTCATTAGGTATCGCGGTCTCAGGTGGAGAACTGTTCATAGACGAATGTTTTTCCAAGAACCCTTTAGTGAATGCGATGACTGTTGGAATTGTCAGACATGACCAGATGGCAAGCGCAACCACCGGAGGAAAGGTGGGTAACGCGGTATTCATCGTCGGCTCCACCACAGGTAGAGACGGTATCCACGGCGCATCCTTTGCTTCCAAAGATCTAACTAAAGAATCAGAGTCAAAACGTTCCGCTGTCCAAGTAGGCGATCCTTTTATGGAAAAACTACTGATGGAAGCGTCACTCGAAGCGATCCAGAAAAAACTTTTAGTCGGCATCCAAGATATGGGAGCTGCCGGAATTTCCTGCGCTACTTCAGAGATGAGTGCCAAAGGAAAATCCGGAATGAAGATCAATCTGGATCTCGTTCCTTTCCGCGAAACCGGAATGAATGCCTATGAAGCAATGCTCTCCGAAAGCCAAGAAAGAATGTTGGTAATCCCTGAAAAAGGAAAAGAGGACGAGTTAGTCGCCATATTCAAAAAATGGAATCTAAATGCTGTCCAGATCGGAGAAGTGACCGACACCGGATTATTAGAAGTTTATAAAGACGGAAATCTAAAGGCTAAGATCCCTGCTGACACTTTGGTGCTGGGCGGCGGTGCTCCTAGATATGTTAGAGAAACAAAACGTCCTGCGTATTTGGATCAAGTTTCTTCTTGGAGTCCGGATTCAACTCCCGATTTGCAGGAGAATGAAGCGGGAAAAAAACTACTTAAACTATTAAATTCTTGGAATATATCGTCCAGGAAACCGATCATCGAGCAGTACGATACCGAGGTAGGTCTAGTAAAACTGATCGGACCGGGTGCAGATGGAGGATTGTCCGCAATCCCTGATACAGACATGGCATTGGCCACCGCAACGGATTGTAATTCCAGATTCACTTATTTGGATCCATATTGGGGAGCAGCATTCGCAGTATGTGAAGCCGCAAGAAACGTAGCGGTTACAGGTGCAGAACCACTCGGCGTGACCAATAACCTAAACTTTGCAAATCCATATATTCCGGAAAACTATTATATGTTTTCTGAATGTGTCCGAGGAATGGGAGACGCCTGTAGATTTTTAGGACTCCCCGTAACCGGAGGAAACGTTTCCTTCTACAATGAATCTCCGGAAGGCCCGATCTTCCCTACTCCTACTATTGGAATGGTGGGAATTTTGGACAAACAGGAAGAAGTGGTCTGGGGTGCTCCTAAAAAATCGGGACTTTCCTTAGCGCTAATCGGGAAATTCAACCCAAGCTTAGGCGGAAGTGAATACCAAAAGGTTTTCTTAGGCAAAGTGCAAGGACAGATACCTAAATTCGAACTTGCAGATGAAAAAGCGCTATTAGAAGCATTAGTCTCTTTGAGAAAGAACGGAAACTTGTCCTTTGCTAAAGATCTTTCCTTGGGAGGGATCGGAGTAGCACTTGCGAAAATCGTAATGCTTTCCGGGCTTGGGATCAAAGCGGACTTAAGCACGATCAAACAATCCAGAAAAGATCATACACTTTTCGGAGAAAGCGCCTGCTCCGTTCTGATCGGTTACGAAAAAGGAAAAGAAGAAAGTATCAAATCTCTCGTTGCCTCTAAAGGTTTGGACTTCCATTCCGTAGGAATTGTAGAATCAGATCCTAAACTCCAAATAGAAGGATATGGGATCTCCGTCTCCTCAAACGAACTGAAATCGGTTTATGAATCCGGTTTAGAGGAAGTATTCAAATGAGAACCATCCAAAAAATCGGTATAGCCTATTTAATCCTTTGCGCCGCTTTCATTATCTCGGATTGCAGAAGACCTGCTTCCGAAATTTTAAACGAGGCTTCTAAAAATCCAAACTCAGTAGAAAAATTAGATTTGGGACTCGGCAAACTTGGGACAGTTCCTCCTGTTTTATTCACTTTTCCAAATCTGAAATGGTTGGATCTCAGAATGAACGAGCTTACTTCTCTTCCGGAAAATACGGGAGATTGGAGTAATTTAGAACATCTGAATATATACGGAAACGATATAGAAAAACTTCCTGCCTCCGTTTCTAGACTTTCTAGACTCAGATTTTTTTTCGCAGGAAATAACGACTTTGTTGGAATTCCTACAGAACTGACCGGAACTTCTATCGAGGCTATTTATCTGGATTCCAACAAGATCGAATTCAAAGAATCCGATATAGATACCGTTATGCAATTTCCTAAATTAGAAGTTTTGGATCTGGCCAGAAACAGAAAGATCGCTGCGTTCCCTAAAAATTTTGGATTTTTAGCAAGCCATCCTAAATTAAGACTGCTCATCTTAAAAGAGACAGGACTAAAACCCTCTCAGATAGAATCCGCAAGAAAACTTCTCCCTAAAGTGAAGATAGAATTTTAATCTATGAAAGAAGAAGATAAGAAGAATCCATATTCAAATACCGTAATACTCCCTCAAACGGATTTTCCAATGAAAGCCGGGCTCTCCACAAGAGAGCCGGACCAGATCAAAACCTGGCAATCCGAAAAGATCCTTCGTAAAATGCAGGAAAAAAGAAAGGATCGTCCTCAGTTTATTCTTCATGACGGACCTCCGTATGCAAATGGTAACTTTCATACAGGACATGCACTTAATAAGATCCTAAAGGACATGATCGTTAAGTCCAAATTTTTCGCAGGATACCAAACGGATATGATCCCCGGTTGGGATTGTCATGGTCTTCCTATCGAAGTTCAAGTTCTCAAGAACTTAGGCAAAAAAGCGAAAGAGATCGGACCGGAAGAATTAAGAAAACTTTGTAGAGAATACGCAGAACAATTCGTTCAAAAACAAGGACAAGACCTCTCTCGCTTCTTATGTTTTTGGGAAGAAGGCAAGATCTACAAAACGATGAGCCCCGATTTCGAAGCAAAGATCGTAGAAGTTTTCGGAGATCTATTCGAAAAAGGTTATGTATACCGAGGCAAAAAACCTGTTTACTGGTGTATAGAACTTGCGACTGCTCACGCAGAAGCGGAGATCGAATACTATCCTCATAAATCTCCTTCCATCTATGTAAAATTTCCGATCAAGGGACAAGCCGGAAAATTCTGCCTGATCTGGACAACTACCCCATGGACTCTTCCAGCAAACTTAGCGATTAGTTTTAATCCCAAATTCGCATATTCTTTTTACGCGACGCCTAACGGAGAAGAATTACTGCTCGCAGATGGCCTAAAAGAGGCTGTAGAAAAAGCCGCAGAAGTACAACTCACTAAAAAAGGATCGGTTTCCAAGGAAGAACTCTCTAAAATGATCTTCCGTCACCCATTCTTGGATCAGGACTCTATCCCTCTTTTTGGGGAACATGTGACCCTGGATGCTGGAACTGGAGCCGTTCACACAGCACCCGGCCATGGACAGGACGACTATAAGATCGGTTTAGCTGCAGGTTTGGAACCTTATTCTCCTGTAGACGATTACGGTAGATATACTGACGAATTCCCGATGATGAAAGGGATCAAAGTATGGGATGCAAATCCTAAGATCGTAGAGTTACTCAGGGAAAAAAATCTACTACTTCATTATTCCGAATTCGAACATAGCTATCCTCATAGTTGGAGAAGCAAGAAGCCATTGATCTTCCGTGCGACTCCACAATGGTTTTTTAAAATAGATTACCAAGAACTCAGGGAAAAATCCCTAAAGGCGATCGACAAAGTGAGCTGGATCCCTAACTGGGGAATCACCAGGATCCGTTCCATGGTGGAGACAAGACCTGACTGGTGTCTTTCTAGACAAAGAAACTGGGGAGTTCCCATCCCTGCATTTACATGCGAGAATTGTAATGAAACTCATCTAGATGCAAAATCAGTAAAATTCTTCACCGATCTAGTGAGAACCAAAGGAATAGAGATCTGGTATAGCGAGCCTGCGGATTCACTTCTTCCTCCCGATACAAAATGTTCCAAATGTGGATCTTCTTCTTTCAGAAAAGGAAAAGATATTTTGGATGTTTGGTTTGATTCCGGAGTTTCAAACTTTGCGGTATTGAAAGAAAGGGATGGTGAACCCCCTGCCGATCTATATTTGGAAGGTTCGGATCAACATAGAGGTTGGTTCCAATCCAGTCTCTGGCCTTCTATGGCGTTACGCGGAATTCCTCCTTATAAGTCTGTCCTTACCCATGGATATGTTTTGGACGAACAAGGAAGAGCCATGTCCAAGTCTTTGGGCAACGGAATAGATCCGACCACAGATATCATCAATGTATATGGAGCTGATATACTCAGGCTTTGGGTAAGCTCTCAGGATTTCAGAGACGATGTGAGAGTCGGAAAAGAAGGACTCAAGATTATTGCAGACAACTACAGAAAGATCCGTAACACATTCAGATATCTTTTAGGGAATCTGGCGGGACATACTTCCGACCAAAATCTTAGCGCTTCCGATTTGGAAGAAGTAGACAAATACTATCTTTCCAAACTGGCACTACTCTCGGAAGAATTAAAAAACCATTACGAGAATTACCAATTTCACCAAGTATATCAGAAACTTCTGTTATTCTGCACTGTAACACTTTCCCAAGATTATTTCGAGATGATACGGGACAGAATGTACTGCGACCGAAGAGATTCCAAAACCAGAAGATCTTCCTGCACTGCACTCCAAATCGTATTAGAAACTCTTTGTATATACTCCGCTCCAATCTTAAGTTTCACAACGGAAGAAGTATGGAAAGAGAATGGTAAGAAGGAATCGGTATTTACGGAAGAATTCCCGGATCTTTCTTCTTTGAGAAACAAAGATCTAGAAACTAAGTTTGAAGAAGCGCTGGCTGCAAGAGAAACAGTTCACAAATCTTTGGAGTTAGCAAGACAAGCCGGCAAATTGGGAAAATCTTTGGAAGCCGCGGTGGAGATCTCTTCCAAAGCGGAAAACAAATTGCAAAAGGATTTTGCTATAGAGGCATTAGAATTGATCTTTACTGTTTCTCAGGTCGGCTTTGATAAATCGGATAGAGAACAATTATCTGAATATTCGGACGAACATTTTTCAGTTCGAGTTGTAAAACCGAAAGAAGAAGAATGCCCTCGTTGTTGGAGACATCCTGCGGAAGAAAGACATAACGGTCTTTGCAAACGTTGCGCTGCGGCCATCTAAAGGCCGCGGAAACAACACAAAATCCGGCGGCTGAAGATCTTATTTACGATTTCCTAATATTTGCATCATCTGCATCTGGATTTGTTGGATCTCAGTCAACCTACTCCATTGGTTTTTGAGAATATGATCTATCTTTTCGTGAAGATGTCGGATCTCTAACTCGGCCTTTAGATTGATCTTATAATCCATCTCGGATCTGGCGCGGTCCTTTGCTTCTTGCCTATTCTGACTCATCATGATGATCGGAGCTTGGATGGCAGCTAAAGTAGATAATATTAAATTAAGCAAAATGAATGGATAAGGATCGAATTTCCAAAGAGAGAAGAAAGCATTGATCGCAATCCAAACTGCCATGGATAATCCGAACATAAGTATAAATGTCCAACTTCCTCCGAAGTCCGCTACTTTATCCGCAACTCTTTGTCCGAAAGTCAACGTGGACTGGAAAGTTTGGTTGAGATCCTCAGAGATCAGTTCCTGATTTTCTAGGCTATTTCTTACTTCTTCTTCCAAGGAACTTAGTTCGGAAGTTTCCTTCTGGATCATACCCTGGATATACTTCATGGTAGCCAGATTCAATTCTCCTAAGGAGATCATCCCGCTTCCTTCTCTAAATCTTGGATCTTTTTTGATAAGATCCAAGATCTCGGGATTGATATATTCGAAAGAGATTAAGTCTTTAGGGTCCGTTATGGATGGATTTAAACAGCAATATTCCAGATCCATCTTCCTATCCGGATTCAAGGTCTATCGTTTTCGTCGGTGAGTTTAACAGGTTGGTATTGCTTTCTAGGGGTGAACTTGTATTTGCTCGGATTTTTCATATCGAACACGACCCATTTACGCAACGGAAGACCGTCGATTTGCCCGAAGTCCACATTCTCCCCTTCCGAGATCTCAGTTCCGTCAAAGCCGTGAGCCAGCCTGATCTTTTCGATCCTGGTCCAACGGCTAAAATCCAGGGCAGCGTCCCTATCCACAAGCTCACGTTTGACTCGCCCGAATAGAAGATTGATCTTACCTTCTGCCGCCCAAAGAACACAACTGGTTACCTCGTCGAAAGAGATCACTGATTGTGTATCATCATATTTGGAAATGATGAGAAGAAGTTTGTCTTCCGGAAGATTTTTTAGAGTATAAGGAAGGTCCCGTGCGAGTAGGTCCAATTCGTGATCTGAGAAAACGAAGTCCGAAAAATAGCCTACGGAAGAACGTTTAGAATATCTTAAATTTCCGAAATAGTCCTTAATTTTAGCCTGATCCAATTGGATGGGATGTTCCAATTTAATATCTTCGTTTTTGGAAGTTTTATCAAAATCAGGTAGATCCGAAATGCTAATCGTGAAAAATCCCATCCCTTCCGAACGGAACATCCGGTCCTTGAAAAAATAAGGATAACATCCGGAGAAACTAAATGCTAAAAAAAAGATTAGGGAAGTACGGAGAGCTTTTCCCTTCATAAAATCTAAAAGTGAAAAATTCATTACAGGACTCTTGCCGAATTGATTCATCTATTTGTTGGAACTTTTTAGAAGAGTTTCCGGTTCATTCTGTTGTCAGAAATTCCCTAAAGTCGGGGTATTTCTCCAGAAATTCTTCAATGGTGTACAGATTTACAATTCTGTCTAGACCGGAAAGCCTAAAAACGGAATGTAAGGACTTATTTAGCCCGAATATATTCACCGTTCCTTGATGGTCCCGGATCTGATTTCTGACTTTGATGATAATGCCTATACCGGAAGAGTCGATAAACTTTACGAGACCCAAATGAAAGCTGACTACAGGGGGATATCCCTCCTGAACGCTCTCCTCGAACTCCAGGTAAAAGTCCCGGGAATTATCCATCAAGATATCCTCCTGGACCGAAAGTACCAGGTGATTTTCTCGGGTGAGACTTTTAAGAATCATGGGAAAATAACAGGCCCAGGAATTCAGAGTATGTCAAGAAATAAGTATCTTTGTTGATTTATTTCGCCAGAAAGCCAAGATACAATCAGAGCCGTTTCCAAGGGATCTTTGTCCATGTCCGAATTCGATAAAACCAGAAAAAGTATCGGTGCTAATAATCTAGACGATAAAGCCAGGCGGGAAATGTTCGACAAGTTCCAGTCTGCCGGCGGAAAAGTTGTCTCCGATAAGGATAAAAAAAGGGAAGAAGCTCTTCGCAAACAAAAAGAGCAACCCCAAGTCCGCCAAGGTGCAAGGAGCCAGGCCGGGGGAAGAGACCCAAGACAGAACCAATCTTCTCAGTCAGGAAGATCGTCCGCAAAACAAGTAACTTCTAAGCCGAACCCGATCATGGATCGTAAGGCTCTAGAAGATGAAATGGGAAATTTTTTCAATCGTATGGCGGTCCGATTCAAATGTTGGATCTCCCGCGTAACGTCTTTTTCTTCTAGCGACCTTCTCCCCGCTTTTATGTCCGAGCTGAATATCGCCGGAAAAAAAGCTCTTCTGGAAATGAACTTTGTAGGGAACGACCTTCTAGGAAACCCCGCTTATGCTTCTAAGATCGCAAAGGAACTGGACGGACAAAATCCTCTTTATATAGAGCTCTTGGGCAGAATGCACAAAGCCTACGATAGCACGGAGCTGAATCAGCTCCTAGATGGGCATAACGCTGCTCCTGATCTTCCTGTATCAGTCACTAGAGTTAGACAACCTCTCTATTCTATATTCAAAAAACTGTATTATATGTATCCATTCCAAGGTTCTTACGTGAAAGCCGTGACCTTGGGTTACCAGGCTTTGGAAAAACTGGAAGGTAAACCTGCTACGGTTTACAACACAAAGAGAAAAAGAGCCCTCCAGGAATTCGACGTTCTATACGGAACAATTTTTGATAAGCTCTATCTTGCAATTCTCAGAAGTGAGGACAAAAATATCCCTCTTTTGAGCACATATATGGAGAATGTCCTGGGAATTCTTCCGGAAGAAAAACTCGGCCAAAGGAAACAGGGAGAAGAGTTAGACGAAATCTCCGGCGGAGTACATCCGGAAGAGGAAGATACGGAAGAACCTCAGGAAGAAAAACCTGTAGATCCGGAAGAAGGCCTTAGCAAAGAGCTAAAATACGGCCTAAAACTCATGAGATCTTTATCGTTAGATCAATTAAGAAAACGCCAGGATGCCAAAGGAGAGCACGATATTATCCCTGCCGGAGACAAGGCATTCTTGACCTGGTTGTTTTTCAAAGAGTTCGACGAGGAATATTCCTTCGTAATGACTACCAAGAAAATAGATCTGAAACCCACGATCGTTGGCGGATCCAAAATGGATTACCGCGAAAAACTGATCGATCTTTATGAGACAACCAGAGGGATCCACGAACAATTCAGGATCTACGACCAGTATTACAGAGAGCTGGAAAACCATCTCAAAAACCCTGGTGCAAATTATATTGAAGCTTCCAAAAAAACTTCCGCCCTGGAAACAAAAAGAAGTCAACAATCACGCAACGTGAGAGTTACTGCTAAGGACTTTTTTCAGAAGGGAGCGGAGCTTCTTTCCAAATTGATCGCGGATATGAAAGGCAAAAAAGAGATCGTGACCAATATGGAAACTTTAATGACTTTCGATCTGATGGAATCCAAAAAGAGATTGAATAAGAAACCTATAAAACAGTGTATTATGGAATCTTATTGTTATGCTCTGGCGTTTTCCGAACGTTTGGAAAACGGAGATCTTTTCGGCGGAGTCCCTGAACTTTCTGCAGAAGAGATGGAAAAAGAATTCGGTATCAAGACTGCAAGCACCGCTCCGGAAGCGGAAATTTTAAGTCCTGGTGGTGAGTCCGGCGACGGAGAAGACGATAGTTTCGGTGTGGACCCTTCCATACTTTCCGATTAAATTCAAAGTCGCAGGTAAAGAGTGACCTCAGTAAAAATTACCCTTTTCCAAAAGGATCTATCCCAGCCGGTTTCTCCTGAACAAAGAACCAAACTTTCTAAGGAAAAATCGGATTTCCTCATTCTGCCATTATATTTCCCGGGAGGGGGAAATGGTTCTCCTGAATCGTTAGCTTCTCGCGCTAAACCTTTTCTAGATGAGATCTACGCTATCTCGGAAGTTTATAAAGGTGCGATCTTCGGCGGAGGAATGTTTCGTAGAGACGACGAGGGTAAATTAAGATTCTCCATTCCGATCGTGCAAAATATAGTACTAATAGATTGGTACGATGTAAAAGGATTATCTTCCGAAGATGCTCCGGCAATTCCAGGCTCGGGAGAAGATTCCCTGATCTTGGGAGGATTTCGTTTTGGGATCTTCGCAGGCAAAGAGATCCAAGATAAGTCTAAACTGGAAAAATTAAAATCCGATAGGATCAATTTGGCGTTCCATTTAGATTCAGTTTCGGATAACGGTACTGATTATTCCCAGGATCTGAAAAATTATGCGGATCTTTCCTCCCAATACGGAATGTTCTTGGTGCGTAGTTCCGGTTACGGTATCCCCTTCGGTAAAAGAAGGATAGGAAGAAGTCTACTCTCTACTCCGACAGGTGTCACTTGGAAAGTGGCGGAAACCGAACAGGAGAAAGAGATCATCAAAACAGTTAACATAAACGGGATCAACGGTCTATTTTAATCGGATCTTTCAATAGTCGACTTTGTGACAAAGAGTCGAATTAGATTTATTTCTAAAATTCTTTTTATCCTTGCCATCCGGAGGTATAATACTATTCTCTCGGCCGGTCCAAGGACTTCAACATGAAGATAAAAGCTCACCAATTGATCGAATCCATCGAGTTTAAAAAATTAGTACGAACTAGATGGACAGTTAGTTTCGTTTTATTATTTTTTCTATTCCTGAACTATTACGGATTCATACTCATCATTGCCCTAAAAAAGGAATGGCTTACGCAAAGAATAGGTATCTTCGGCAACTATGGATTGTACGCCGGCGCATCTGTGATCTTATTCTCCTGGTTACTCACCTTCTTTTATGTTCTCTGGGCCAACAGATATTATGACCAAGAAGTCAAAGTATTAAAATCTAAATTAGAATCGGAGAATAGATAATGGAATCCTCTTTAGGCCAACCGAATTTTATCTCGGTTCTATTTTTTGTTCTATTCGTTATTCTTACATTAGGAATTACTTATTGGGCTGCCAAAAAGACTAAAACTTCCAGTGAGTTTTATGCGGCGGGCAGATCCATTACGGGTTTCCAAAACGGCTTAGCTCTTTCCGGAGATTTCATGTCCGCAGCTTCCTTTCTGGGAATTTCGGGTATGGTGGCTTTAAAAGGTTACGACGGCATCATTTACGCAGTTGGATGGCTTGTAGGCTGGCCTGCCCTCATGTTCCTTCTTGCAGAACCTTTACGCAATTTAGGAAAATATACCTTCGCAGACGTACTAGCGGTTCGCTTAAAACAAAAACCGATCAGGATCGTTGCCTCTATAGGAGGAATTTTAGTAACACTGACCTACTCGATTGCTCAAATTGTCGGTTCCGGAAAACTGATCAATCTAATGTTCGGTCTTCCTTATGAATTGGCGGTTTTGATAGTGGGCGGAGTAATGCTACTTTACGTTTTATTCGGGGGAATGATCGCGACTACTTGGGTGCAGATCATCAAAGCCTGCCTTCTTCTTTTCGGTGTTACCTTACTTGTGATTTTATCTCTAGCACAATTCGGCTTCAGCTTAGAGAATTTATTCTCCGCAGTAGAAACTAAATTCGGAAGGACAGCTTTAGAGCCTGGGGGATTTGCTTCCAGTCCGATCGATTCCATTTCATTAGGACTTGCTTTAATGTTTGGTCTATTAGGTTTACCTCATATTCTAATGAGATTTTATACTGTGCCTGATGCGAAAGAAGCCAGAAAATCGGTGGCTTACGCGACTACATTCATTGGATATTTTTATATCATCATTCCGATCGTTGGTTTTGCGGCTGCGGTTCTGATCGGAAGAGAGCAAATAGCCGGAATAGACAAAGGCGGAAATATGGCGGCAGCACTTTTAGCAGAGTTGCTCGGAGGCACACCCTTTTTAGGATTTATCGCCGCAGTTGCATTCGCCACCATCCTTGCAGTAGTTGCAGGTTTAACATTGGCTGCAGCTTCCACCATCTCTCACGATCTTTATTTTAACGTATTCACAGAAGGTAAGGCAACCGAAAGTGAGCAAATCTCCGTCGCTAAAAAAGCAACTGTGATATTCAGTATAGTAAGTATTCTTCTCGGGATATTGTTCAAGGATCAGAACGTAGCTTTCATGGTAGGATTGGCCTTCGCAATCGCAGCCAGCGGAAATTTCCCTGCATTATTCTTATCCATTCTTTGGAGGAATTTTAGCACAGTGGGCGGAGTATTCTCCATTCTGATCGGTTCAGTGTCGGCGACTCTGTTCATCATATTCAGTCCTACTGTTTGGGTGGATGTTTTTAAATTCGATCAGGCAATTTTCCCTTTAAAAAATCCTGCGATCGTCTCAATGTCTTTGGCATTTATTTCCGCATTCATTTTTTCTAAACTGTTTCCTGACGAGAACGCCACCGCAAAATACGAGTCAGAGAAAGTCAGGGTTTACTTGGGGATCGGGGCGGAATAAAAAAGGAGAAGTAAAAAGCTGCTTTGCTTAAAGCAGCTTATGGTCTTTCATAGATCTATAGAGAGAAGCAATAGTTACCTTTAAGATCGCAGCAAGCGGAACTGCAACAAGCATTCCAGCAATCCCAAGTAAACTTCCTCCAACGGTAACTGCACCCACTACGATAACCGGATGCAAAGAAACCGCATCCGAGATAATGACGGGTTGAACAAAGAAATTATCCACTGCTTGCGCAATCAGTACCACAACAAAGATCGCGACCATCAGTTCATACATGCCCATTCCATCATTAATACTATTCGGATTGAATATTCCCGCACCTTGCGTTAAGGTCATGAACAATGGAGGAACCATTCCGATAATAGGCCCTAAATATGGAATGGAATTTGCAATCCCTGCGAATAGAGCAAAGATATAAAAGAACTTCAAGCCGATCGCGTAGAATCCGATCATAGATATCGCTGTTATGATTGCACTTTGGATTACCAAACTTCTCAAATAATTGGTAATCTGTTCGTTGATCTTAGCCGTCACCATTAAGGTCATTTCGAAGTATCGATTCGGAACAAGACTTATGATATTCTTATACACTCCGTTCCCGTTTAAGAGAAACAAAAATGCAAACAATGGTGTGACCACCAGATATCCAATCAATGTGGGAATTACGGAAACAAGTGCACTAACTTGAGCATGGATCAGTTCAGCCGCTTGTTTAACCAACTCGTCAGGACGGATCGTGTCCTCCCAACTTGCAGGATAATCGTTAAATCTGAGTTGAAAACCAACTACCAAATACTTAAACTTTGCATCGTCTATATCCTGTTTCCAATTCTTAATGATTGGCTGCAAAGTGGAAACGATAGGAGGGGCAACTTCTGTTGCGACCAGATAAATTGGAAGACAAAGAAAAAAGATAAGGATCGCAACTGAAACTATCCTGGGTATTCCCAGAGTTTCAAAATAGTTAATAGTTCCATTAAATATATAGAATAGAATTAATGATAAAGCGATCGGTACTACAAGAAGTTGCAGACCGATTGAAAAAAATACGATGGCCGCTCCGACCAAAAAGAAAAATATAAATCGGATTACGTATGTAGAAAGCGGTTTCGTATCAGGCATTTTTCTGTTTGCCCTTATAATAAGCTTTTTCCAATAACTGGTTCGTTTTTTGGAGTCTTTCCACAACAACCCCAGTAAGACTTAAGAGGATCTCAATTCCTATCTTAGGTTTGGTCTCGATAATTTCTTTTAAATCAGGCTGAAAAAAGCCGAGCAAAGTAGAGGGCTCTTGCGCAATCGCAGTTGCGGTCCTTCTCTCTTCGGAGAATAAAGAAAGTTCTCCGAAAAAAGAATGTTGGTCCAAATGGGCTAGGTCTAATTCTACCCCGTCTCTTACGGAACGAATCGTAACCTTGCCGTCGAAGATCATATAAAATCCTGCTCCGGCTTCTCCCTGTCTAAAAATTTCCTCTCCCTCTGAATATTGTCTAACGTGGACTAGTCTTGCGATCTCATGCAAGGTCCTTCTTTTTAACTTTCCAAATACGGAAGTTTCTCGAAGGAAACGCATAATCTCCGGGTTAGAGGTCCCTTTTTTCTTAATTATCTTTTTCCAGATAGGGAGTTGCAGGAAATTCAAAATTACTTCTTATCCTCTTCGATTTTCATGGTCAGGATCAGGATCACCAGTCCCACACTCACGCAGGAATCTGCAAAATTGAATGCAGGCCATCTGTCGATTAAAAGCCAGTTCGGCCAATCGAAGTCTAAGAAGTCCACGACTCCGATAAATCTTCCTTCATAACGATTTTCAACGAATCCGAACTCAGCTCCGATCCCGATAATTTTTACGAAAAACTTATCTATAAAATTTCCGAATGCTCCGGACATTACCAAGGCCCAACCGGCAGGATGTCCTAGATCCGAATTTTTCCAACGATATGCGATTAGAACTAAGATCGCAACTGCAGTCAGAGCCAAAGAGGTTCTTGGAAATCCCTGAAAGAGACCCATCACAAAACCTGTATTGAAAGTAAGGGTTAAACGGAAAAAATCCCCAAGCAATTCGATCGGATTATGAGGTCTTAGGTATAGTATCGCGATGTATTTGGTTACCAGATCTATAACTGTTCCAACAATAACACTGATAATGAAGATAGGCGGGTATACTTCTAAGAACTTCTTTTCGAAATATTTCACTGACGATTCCTTTTAGAGCTGAATTTATTTTTGATAACGGATAGAGCAAGGAGGATTCCGAAGAAAACGGATACCCCGTAAGCTGCCATTGCTTGAGTTTCGATCCCTCTATCCAATCTATCGGTTCCATAATGGATACCAAAAAGTATAAATGCAGTGCTGATAATCTGATGACCTAAAGAATACATCTTCTTGGTATGTTGTTCCAGATCCGGAAGTTTATATGCCTGCTTTCCTCGGTTTAAATTTTTAACCGCCTGTAATAATTCTCCCGGAAGAGAAACTGCCTGACCCCAGATACCACCTTCCTGGACCAGGACCTTCTGCCATTGGTTCTCTCCTTGGAAGACCAGACCTTTGAAAGGTTTTTCGCCATAATCCAAAACGGTACGATACGGATCTAAGTTTGCGGTAATTCCGACAAGAAGACCAAGAACTCTTTCCAATGGAACAAGAGCGGTCGGTAATTGGATCATTCTAAGAAGTCCTCTAAGACTTGAATTGATCTCTTTTAGAAATTTCAGATCTTCAGGAGTATGGATCTGTTCGAATTTAATATTCTTAAATGAATCCGTATCGGAAAGAAACTTAGAAAGTTTTTCCATAGAATAACGGACCACTTCTTCCAACTTCTCCCTATCAGCCTTCTTAGAAACAAGCCCGAGCTCGTCGAGGGCCTCTACAAGAGCGGGATAGTCCTTCGTCATAGCACACAGAATTATTTTCCTAAGTGCGATAGCTTGGCTAGGAGGGATCTCCCCTACCGCTCCGAAATCTATAAAACAAAGTTTTTCATCCGGAGTGTAGATCATATTTCCTGGATGAGGGTCTGCATGATAAAACCTATATTCAAATATCATAAGAATATAAGCTCTAATTAGAAGATCCACAGGCCGAGACTTTGCCTGCCCTTTTTTTAAAGTGCCAGCTTGGGTGATTCGCTTCCCTTCTATAAACTGAGCGGTCAAAACACTCTTACCGCTCCACTCAGGGATCAGTTTAGGAAAAACGTAATCCGGCTCTTCTGCAAAGTATCTGGCCATACGATCCATAGACTCAGCTTCTAAACGAAGATCCGTTTCTCTTCCCACTAACTTCGCAATTTCTTTATGGACTATTTTGAAATCGAATGTGACTAAGAATCGATTGATCCTTTTCAGGAACGTACGGACCGCCTTCAGATCTTTTTCGATAATATCTTCAATGCCTGGATATAAAATTTTAACCGCCACTTTTTCTCCCTTAAAAGTGGCAGAATGCACCTGAGCGATGGATGCAGAAGCAAGAGGCGCTTCTGAAATATCCGGGAATACTTCTGCAATTTCTTTCCCGAATTCTTTTTTAAATCTTTCTTTAATTTCCAGAAAAGGATGAGGAGGAACTCTATCTTGTAAGTCCTGTAATGGTTCAGTAAAACTTTCAGGGAATAAATGAGAAAGTGATGCGAAATACTGGCCTAGTTTTACATACACTCCTCCCATTTTCAGGAAGAAGTCTCTACATTCCAAGCCCAACGATTTATAAAATTCTAATTCTCTTTCCTCTCTTGATTTGGAAGAAAGGAATAATCTTACAAATTTATAATACCAAAATAGACTGATAATTTTTTTCCAAAGAAAGAAGCTACCTCTATAGTATCTTCCTCTCGCGGAATAGGAAGGCAATTGATTTGAATTTGTGGATTGGGAACTTGAAGGCATACGTTTAGATTTCCGAAACCGTTCTGATCTCGGCGCCGGTTTTGATCTTATGTAAAAGTTCCATGATTCCTAGATTTTCTCCAATGTCACCGGTCATTCTTGCTGATTTTCCCGTAAGAACATTGCGTATCTCCGTATAAAGGTTCATAAACGGGTTTGATCCGAGGAATGATTTTTCCGGAAATGTGACTTCCGTCAAACTATTAAATCCTTTGTATTTCTTAGAAGGTTTGGAAACGAAAAGCCTCATACCATCATTGGAGAGAAGAATACGGGCCTCTTCGGTCATGATATCCATCTCGAATTGAAAATACTTCCTCATCCCTCCTGCTTCCAGAAACACCACCGGCCCAGACTTATATTCCAAGAACGCCAACGCTCGATCCTCAATTGGGATCCCTTTTCTTCGAGTCAAAGAAGATCGAATTCGATCCGGTTTGCCCAAAAACCAATAGATTAAATCCACTGCATGAGTCCCATCATGGAATAATGGCCCGGTCCTTCCTTGGAATGCTCTACCCGGAGCCAAGGCAGAAGTCAAAACAGAGGCTCGGATAGTACGGATCTGTCCGTATTTTTGGGAATCCAGAACCTGCTTTGCCCATGCATATTTAGGATGGTATCTTCTCTCATGATTGATCCAAATTCGGATCCCTTTCTTACGGGAAATTTTTTCCAAGTCCTTGGCTTGTAAGAAAGTTTCGCAAACCGGTTTTTCGATCAGAAAATTTTTAACACCTTTGTCTATCCATTCTAACGCACTCTTATAATGATTTTCAGAAGGACTTGAGATGATTGCAAGGTCCGGTTTACTTTTAGAAGAAAAACGATCTGGACCTGCGAATGTAAACTCCTCGGGTAATTTCCACTGCTTGCAAAACTTCTCCCTTTTATCCGGATTAGGATCGAAGCCTCCCACAAACTCAAAATTCTTTTTACCCCAAGAAGAGAACAGGACCCCGGAATGAGTGCAAGGTTTGGACCGATAGGGATCTTTTTCCAAGGAGGAAGCGATCCTTCCCAAACCGATTAAAACTACCTTGGTCTTTCGCATCCCGCATACTTGAAAACCGGAACCGAGAGCTTGCAAGAGGAATTTTTAAAAATAGACTGCGAGTATTTTAGGTAGGAAGATATTGGGTCTGATGAAAGCCCCATTCCAGTACGATCCTGAAACAGTAAGAAGGGTATTACAAAGTCCATCCGACTTCTCCTTTCAAAAAGAATCGGAGATAAAAAGTATCAGCACGGCATCCGGAATGGTGGAACCTGGAACCTTATTCATTCCCTTAAGAGGAAACAGGGATGGACATGAATTTATCTCGGACGCCTTGGAAAAAGGTGCTTCTTATTTTTTATGCGAGAAGGGTCATCCGATTTTAGAAAGTCTCAATTCGGAACAAAGATCAAAAGCGATCCAAGTCAAGGACACATTGCTCGCATTAGGAAAACTTGCAACATTTCATAGATCTAGATTCAATCCCATCTTAATCGCAGTCACCGGCTCCAGCGGAAAGACCACCACAAAAGAGATCTTGTCCTCTTGTCTTTCACCCTTGGAAGAAGGGTTACTGGTCACGGAAAAAAACTATAATAACGAGATAGGAGTTCCATTCACATTATTCAAGATCAACTCCAAAACTAGATATGTTGTATGCGAGATGGGAATGAACCATGCTGGAGAAATTTCCAGGCTGACTAAGATGGCGAGTCCTAATTATTCTCTCATCACTACAATTGGAACGGCTCATATAGAATTACTAGGTTCCAGAAAAGGGATCGCAAAAGCAAAGGCAGAAGTTTTAGAGGGAATGCACAAAGGTGGAGTGCTATTCTATCCGGAGACAGGAGAATATAAGAATTTCCTAAAGCGAAGATGCCTGCGTTACGGGATTAAGTTCAAATCGGTTCCTCTAAAAAGGAGGATAGAAATTATAGAAACCAATCGGGATGGTTTTAAGATCTCCTTCCTGAACTATTCTCTGAATTGGAGCCTTCCCGGGATCAAACTTTTGGAAAATCTAGCATTGTGCGTATCTATGTTAGAAGAGTTAGGAACTCCTACCGATTGGATTCAAAATGGGATCCAAAATTTCAGATCCGGCGACAAACGATTGGATTTCCAAGCAGGAAATTATAAAATTCTGAACGATACATACAATGCAAATAGAGAATCCATGTTATCTTCTCTCGAGGCATGTTCTCAGATCGCCGGGGAAGAAGGATTTTACGCAGTACTAGGAGACATGAAAGAAGTCGGAAATTATTCCCGAAAGTTCCATACTGAGATAGGAAGTTTTGCAGCGAGTTTAAAGAACTGCAAAGGTATCTTCTTATTCGGCACTGAATCTTCTCACGCTCTAAAGAGTTTCCGAAAAAAAGCGAGTTCGGACCTTCTATCCTTCTCCTTCCCAGGAGACGAAGAAGGACTTAAAAACTTAGTGGATACAATCCGCAAAGAAGTGCCTAAGGGTTCTTATCTATTAGCAAAGGCCTCCAGAGGAATGAGATTAGAAAGAGCCGTAGAAGAATTAAATTCAGGAACAAAGGATTCGTCCATGTTTTCGGGCTTGCCGGTGGATCGATCTTAAAGGAATTTGCAAGTGTGAAAACGAAAGTTGCGGTTATAATGGGAAGCAGTTCCGATTGGGAAACCATGAAAGAAGCGGTATCAATCTTGAAACAGTTCGGGATAGAATGCCATACCGAAATCGTATCTGCTCATCGTTCTCCAGAGTTATTATTCGAATTTTCTAAATCCGCGAGATCTAATGGTTTTGAGATCATCATCGCAGGCGCAGGTGGAGCGGCTCATCTTCCTGGTATGGTAGCTTCTCTCACTACTCTACCTGTTCTTGGAGTGCCCGTACAAAGTAAGGCGCTATCCGGAATGGATAGCTTGTTATCCATAGTACAGATGCCTGGAGGAGTTCCTGTCGGAACACTTGCAATCGGTACTGCAGGAGCAAAGAATGCTGGGCTACTCGCCGCAAGAATATTGTCCCTACAAGATGAAACATTATCTAAAAAATTGGAACAATACAGAAACGATATTAGAGAAGAAGCATTGTCCAAAAACAAAGATCTAATATGACAAAAATTCTATATCCTCCCGCAAGGCTTGGAGTGATGGGATCGGGACAGCTCGGAAGAATGTTCGCGCAGGAAGCGATCCGAATGGGCTATCAGGTGTCCGTTTATTCTCCGGAAAGAAATAGTCCGGCTTCTCTGGCAGGAGCCTCCGAAATCGTTGCGCCTTACGAAGATGAGAGTTCACTTCAAATATTTTTAAAGTCCATAGACGCACTTACATTCGAATTTGAGAATATACCAGGAGCCGAGTTGAACTTTATCTCGGAATATTCTGAGAAATATTCTCTTCCGGTTTTCCCGAGTCCGGAAAATATCCGGATCGCACAACATAGGATCAGAGAAAAAACATTATTTACTAAATTAGGACTTCCTACTGTACCTTTTTATCCGATCACAAATAAGGCAGAAGCAACCAAGGCAGCAGAGACATCCAAATTCCCTGCGGTATTAAAAACTTCTTCCTTCGGTTACGACGGAAAGGGACAAACTAAATTCAAGACCAAAGAAGAATTCAGAGCATGGGTCGGTTCGCTCGGACAAGAACCGTTGGATCTGATCTTAGAAGAATGGTACGAGTTCGATAAAGAAGGTTCTGTGATCTTAGCAAGAGACCAGAAAGGAAATACACTTTGTTTTTCGCCTTCCGAAAATATTCATAAAAATCATATCTTAGATACTACCATCCATCCTGGAAATTTTTCAGACTCTCTCAAAAAACAAATGATAGAATCCGCAAAAACCCTAGCAGAAGGAATCGATTATGTAGGAGTATTCGGATTGGAATTTTTTATCAAAGGTGATAAGATCGTTCTGAATGAATTTGCTCCAAGACCTCATAACTCAGGTCACTTCTCTCAAAATGGAGCAAATATTTCTCAGTTTCAGCTTCAATTAAGATGTCTTACCGGACTTCCATTTCCTTCGAAACTTTCTTCTCTAACATCTTCCATGAAAAATATTTTAGGGCAAGATTACCTTCCCGACTCCGCACTTTGGGCAAAGTATCTTGCGGATGAGAGATACGCTTTGCATCTTTACGGTAAGTCCGACCCAAGGCAGGACCGTAAGATGGGACATTGGAATTACGTGGGAGATGGAGCGGAGAGGGCGTTTCCTCAGTAATAAATCAGACAAAACTTATAGATCGGACCGTCTTTTAATCCGAATTGAATATTTAAAAAAAGAAACTACCCTGCGGCGAATATTTACCTAATCACTTACACTCTTTACTTGAAAAGAAAAAGACGAGCTTCCGGAGCCACGAAATGTTAACCAAGAAAGATATTGACGTTTTCAAAAAGTAAACTTTTCTAATCGTTATTGAGCAATAAAAATTTATCTAAACCAAAATTACTATTTATCTCAAGAAAGTGGCCACCCGCTATCGGGGGAATGGAAACATATTCCTTTGAACTTTATTCAGGCTTATTGACTGAGTATAATATAAAACTTTTAGCTCTTCCCGGAAAAAGCAATGGCAAACCCCCTAGCTTGTTATCATTAGGCCTTTTTATTGCAAGAGTAACCTTGTATTGCCTATTGTACGGACGAAAATTCGATCGGGTCATATTTACAGATACTCTTTTGTTTCCAGCCGCTCTTACTCATTCTTTAGTAAATAGAAAGGCAAAACGTATCTCAGTTCTGTATGGACTAGATTTAGTGTATTCGAATCGGAAAGGGTTTGCTCCATTTGTATATGGATTCATTCTGAAATTTATCGCAAGTATTCGAAAGATTTTCTTTAAAATTGTTACAATTTCGCGATCAACGCAATCAATTGCAATTTCGAAAGGATTTGATAATACTTTAATTATTGTACCCGCGTTACCAAATCAAGGGTTCACTTCTAACCTACCGAATGTTTTTACAAAGCCGGATAAATATTCAGTCAGTGAACAACCAATTTTCTATTTTGGAAGATTAATCCCTCGAAAAGGCTCCCTTTGGTTTGCTAAAGAGGTCTTACCCAACTTACCGGACGAAGTCTCCTTTTTTGTTTCTGGTACGATAAATGATCCTGCTTACGCTGAAGAATTATTTTCCTGCCCTAAGGTAATATATTTAGGCACAATACCAGGAAACGAAATTGTAAATTATATTCGTTATAGCTCTCTGGTAGTTATGCCTAACATAAAAATTCCCGGTAGCACCGACAGGGAGGGATTTGGATTAGTAGCAGTTGAAGCCTCGTCAGTCGGATGTAGGTTGATCGCGAGCGATCTAGAAGGCCTGTCAGATGCCGTGAAAGAAGGCGTTACCGGTTTTCAAGTTACTCCTAATGATCCGGAAAAATGGATCGATAAAATCAGAGAATTGCTTTCTCAATCCCAAAAAGAAAAAGAAGAATGGATTCGCTCATCCTCGACCGCCACCAGGGAAATCTATTCACAATCCCTACTAGTACGTAAATTTTCAGATTTGCTAGAATTCAAATCGAATCAGAAATAACAATGGCAACATTAGAAAATAGGGATTTAAAACCGCATGCGATTTTAGATGAAAGCTCAAGATATAAAAAGGCGAAGAAAATCCATCTTCTAACGGAAAAATTCGGATTACATAGAAAAGGAACCTTACTCGAAGTAGGAACCGGATCCGGTTTTATCGCTGCTTATTTTACGAAAATATTCTCGGAAGTAAATTCCGTAGATGTGAACGATCAAAGGCAAACAGTCGAAAATATACGTTTCAAAAAAATAGAAGGTACAAAACTCCCGTTTAAAAATGAATACTTTGATTTAGTAATTACAAATCACGTAATAGAGCACGTCGGTAATTATGAAAATCAAATCGATCATTTGAAAGAAATTTCAAGAGTGTTAAAAAAAGATGGGATGTTATATTTAGCTGTCCCAAATCGTTGGCGACTAATCGAACCTCATTATAAATTGCCACTACTGAGTTGGCTCCCACATTTTTTATCTAATTTATACGTAAGGCTGACCCGGAAAGGAGATTTTTATGATTGTTTTCCACTCTCAAGATCGGCTGCATTTTTGATCTTAAAAAAGACCGGCTTCGAAGTAAAAGAAGCAACAATGGAGGCAATTCGGATATACGCGGAAATAGAATCCCCTAGTCCCATTATTAAATTCTTCATTTCGCAGCTACCATCTTGGGTTTATATTCCTTTAATGCCATGGATGTCGACTTTAATATTCGTTTGTAAAAAAAAAGGTTTCTTAGGTTTTGATAAATGAACAAAAAAAAGATAAAGTTTATATTAACTCTTCTTTTCGTTTGCATCTCTTTAGGGTTTTTTACCTTTTATTTGTTCCGAAACTACCAAAATTTACCAAATATACATTGGAATGTCCGAACCTTTTTAGTTAGTGCCCTCTCTTTATGCATCTATACAGCGAATATTTTAATTGGAGGGATCATATGGTTCGTCCTTCTAAAAGATTACGGCGCAAAAATGGAATGGAAAGAGGCTTTAGGGATAATATCCGTTTCGCAATTTGGAAAATATCTTCCTGGCAATGTCGGGCAACATGTTGGAAGAGTGGTTTTGGCAAATGAAAAAGAGGTTCCAATTATAACGACACTGCAAACTCTCTTTATAGAATCAGCTATTTTAGCAATAGCTGGTATTTCCATCAGCATTCTCGGTTTTTTTTCCTACAGTTTTCAAAGTTTTTACGATTCCCGAATCATAATCGTCCAGTTAACTTTATTGGCGTTGGCCGCATTGTTTCTTCCGAAACTTTTCTTTTTTCTAGTCAATCGATTCGCAAAAGGAAGATTGCTGAAATTTATGGGAGGAGTTCAATTACGAATTCCTAAATTCTTCACTTTAGTAATCGTCAGTATTCTATATATTGTCACATTCTTTAATATCGGGATTGTTTTAGATCTTGTTGCAAAGGTAGTATTCGAATATTCCGACAGTAATGTATTCCTCTTAACAACCGCCTTTGCCTGGTCTTGGATACTCGGATATTTGACTCCTGGAGCTCCTGCAGGGCTTGGAGTCCGGGAAGCAATCATAGTGGCAAGTCTTGCCTCGCGATTCGAGCCAGGAATCGCCATCGGCCTTAGCGTTATCTTGCGATTTATAACGACAATCGGGGACGGAGCTGTCTTTTTAGTAGCTTCTTATTGTCGAAAAAAATCTTCTCGCGTAAAGTAAGCTTAAATATGCAATACTATTAGGAAGTTCAATATCAAGAATTAATGATATATTATTGCCGAGAGAATAGATTTTGTAGAGATTACTTATTTTGAAAAAGTCCTCTTCTTCTCGTAATATAAAATCTCTTCGTTCAATTTCCGATTCATCCCGATCAAAAACGCAAGGATCGCAGAAACCAAAAATAAACCGGATATAATCACCAATACGACAGCAAACAGTAAAGACTGCACATGCCCTTTTCCGATCCCTAAATAGAAAAAGATCAAAAACCGGATCGCAATCGCTAATGCGGGAACAAAAGTAGTAACTGCCAAAACCCCAAAAAATTGAAAAGGCCTGTAAATGATGAGTAACCTTACCAAGGAGGTCCCTGACTTCCACATATGTTGGAAAATATTCTTAAACAGCCTAGACTTTCTAGTAGGCGGGTTGGTCGGGATCGGAATGGAAGAAACAGTCAGATCCATTTTGACTGCTTGTACGATCGTATCTAAAACATAAGAAAACTTAGTAGTAACATTCAGCCTTAAAAGACTTTCTCTTGAGTAGGCCCTAAATCCGGAAACAGTATCGGGGATATTGGTGCCGATCAGATTTCGGACGATTAGATTTCCGAACCATTGAAGAGTTTTCTTTAACGGAGAAAAATGTTCCACTTTCCATGGGACTCTGTTCCCGATGGCGATGTCCGCAGAACCATTCATAACCGGAGTGATCAGATCGGAAATATAAGAAGAAGGATACTGGTTATCGGCGTCAGTGTTTACGAAAATATCCGCACCACTTTCCAAAGCAGCTTCTACTCCGGACTTGAATGCTCTGCCAAGTCCTAGATTTTTTTTGTGAGAAATAATTTTACAGCCGTATGCAGCCGCAATCTCCGAGGTACGATCCGTGGAACCGTCATCCACAATCTGAACTTCTATCGTTTTGATACCGGGGATCTTTTTAGGGATCTCTGCAAGCACCGTAGAAAGAGTTTTTTCCTCGTTATAGCAAGGGATATTGATTACTAACTTCATTCTACTGCTTGTCAAAATGAGGGATTTTCGCGATTCGTCCAATACTTTTTAAGATGATCCGATTTAGAAAAAGAACCTAGAGATGCTCTTTGCGTCGATATAAACGTATTAGAAATTCTAAAATAGAATTTAAGACTTTAAGAGTTCAAGTCCCCAGTCCCGAACATTCCCCGCCCCTAAACTTACAAATACATCTCCAGGCCTAAGTAGTTCTTTTAAAGTTAAGAGATCTGCATCAAGATCCCCCGAAAGGATTTTAGGCCTAATCCTCATTTTATCGGCGATGAGTTCGGAAGAAACTCCAGGGATCGGATCTTCTCCTGCGGAATAGATAGGAAGAAGTAGAACTGTCTCCACTTGGTCCAAACTTTTAGCAAAGTCTTGGTATAAGTTTTTAGTACGAGTATATCTATGAGGCTGGAATAAGATAACAGGCTTTCCTCTTCCTCCGGATAACTCTCGGATCGAAGAAAGAACTGCTTGGACTTCAGTGGGATGATGCCCATAGTCATCATAAATATCCACACCATTCTTATTCCCAATATATTCTAATCTACGTTTGACTCCTGCATATCCAGAGACAGACTTTGCTGCCTCTTTGGGATCTGCTCCTAAAGAATAAGCAGCAAGAACTCCTGCAAGCGAATTAGTGAGATAATGCTTTCCCGGAAATCTGGAAGTAATTTCGAACTCTTTTCCATCCAGGAAGAATACCAGCTTCTTATCTTCTATTTTATAATGTACTAAATTTCTAAAGCCGATCGTTTTAGCATTCGCGTTCGAAGAGGAAGTAAATCCGAAAATTTTAGACTTATCTTGTATTAGCTCAAGGCAGTCAGATATCCCTGGATCATCCAGATCTAAAACCACAGTCTCGGTTCCGGAAGAAATAAATTTAGAGAAGGCCTCTAACAACTTCTCCCTAGTATGATAGAAGTCCAAATGGTCTTCATCAATATTCGTAAGAATACGCACCTGGGCTTTATGATTTAAGAATGTTCCGTCGGATTCGTCCGATTCAAAAACTCCTATCTTACCGGAAGAAAACCTTCCACCTACTCCGTTTAAAAAGGAAACATCTCCTCCCACCATTACAGAAGGAGAATATCCCAGATCGTTAAGTATATGAGCTGTCATCGCAGTGGTCGTGGTTTTTCCATGAGAGCCGCCTACTGCGATGCAGGTAAGATGTTCAAAACAACTATGCAATACTTCCGATCTATGAAAGAATCTAATTCCTTTCTGTTTAAAGAATATAGCAATCGGATGAGAATCCAAACGAATGGCAGAAGAATAGATCGCAGAGTCGTAGTCGATATTCTCCCCTAGATCATCAAGTTTGGAGAATATTTTTACTCCCTTCTTCTCTAAGTTTTCAGTGACCTGGCTTTTTTTTCCATCATAGCCTGAAACTTCGAAACCGGCATCCGCCAATATATGAGCCAGGCTGGACATACCGGAGCCGCCGATCCCAAGGAAAAAAGGTTTGGAAAAGCCCAGTCTTTGTTTAAGAGACCCGCTTTCCATTATTTCGTATTTTCGAAAAAGAAGCCGACCGTTTCAGTCGAAGCTTCTACATGAGAACATTCTAATGATCTAATAGACATTTGATTTAAGAGCTCAGGCTTCTCCGCAAACTCGTCCAAAATACGGAACAATTTACTCTCATCCTCATCTCTCTGTTCCAACAGTGCGGCGGCACCATTTGCTTCCATATACTTTGCGTTCGCAGTTTGGTGATCGTCTTTTGCGAACGGATATGGGATCAAGATCATGGGAAGTGCATAAGCAGCGCATTCGGAAAGGACCCCAGAACCGGAACGAGCGATCACCATATTGGCCCACTCATAATGTTCCGCCATATTATCCGAATAAGAGATCAGATCCGCATCCTTTGTTTTTTTGGAAACCTCGTCGTATAATGCAGTTCCGGTAAGCATCCTAAAACGGAATCTTTCTTGGATCACTTCATGTTTCATCAGGTTGACTACCATATTATTGATCTGTCTTGCTCCCTGAGAACCACCCATTACTAAAACGTTAAATTGTTTTTTCTTTTTAGGATCCCATTTTTCGCTGAACTTTAAAGCGAGCTTTGGGATAGTTTTGGATCTTAAAGGATTTCCTAATATTTCCCAACTACAGGAAACTTTTGTATCTTTAGGAGGAAAACTGAATGCAACTTTGTCCGCAAATCTAAAGAAGATACGATTTACTTTTCCAGGAATACAGTTCTGTTCGCATAGATACAATTTTTTGCCGAATATCACCGCGTATAGAAGAGCTGGAACGCTAGAGTATCCACCCATTCCTACGACTGCGTCCACACCAAGTTGTCTAAACTTAATCCAAGATTTCATAAGCTGAAATACATATCGAAAAGGTAATAAAAGAATATTTCCTGAAAGAGAAGGAGTATTATGCCAAACCACTTCGCAAGGAGCTTGTTTTAGATCCGGATTATCCTTATTTCGAATAAGAGAATGTAGGAAAACGTTAGAGACACCTAAGGAATCTTTTCGACTCACAAGACTTTCTGCAAGTGCGACCCCTGGGGAAATATGGCCCCCTGTCCCACCTGCTGCGATTAAAACCGATCTCATACGCCTATGTTTTCTTTTCTGGTTATATTGACAAGAATTCCGAAGGCCGCCAAAACCACGAGAAGTGAGGATCCTCCATAGCTCATAAACGGCAAGCTGATCCCTGTGATCGGAAAAAGACCAGTGACCACATAACTATTTATAACGAATTGGGTCCCCAAAATAAAAAGTAAACCTGCTCCCAGATAAAAACCGAAAGGGTCCTCCACTCTTTTAAGAAGAACATACACTCTGGAAAGAAGTATCATCACCAAAGCGAAGAAGAATAGGAAACCTATAAAACCAAAATCTTCCACATAAGTGGCAAGAACGAAGTCGGTGTGGCTATACGTTAGATACCTATGCGCGTATCCGCTGGCTAATTTATTACCGAACCAGCCTCCATCTAAAAACGCCCTAAAAGAAGTCACCAATTGATGGCCTTCATCATAACGAAAGCGATACGGATCTAACCAGACTTCCATTCTTTTTCTTCTGTAACCCACTTGGCTGATGAGAAGATAAGCTAAAGGAAGAGATACTAGTCCAACAAGAAGAAGGTTGCGTATCGGAAACCCGAATAAAAATACAAATGCAATCACCACGAATAAAATTTCCATGGTGGTTCCGAAAGCGGGCTCCGCTAGTATCAATATCAAAACAGCAAGCAATAAGATTGCAGGAAGAATGAATTTTTTAGGATCTCGGTTCCCTTTTAGTTTCAGCTTTACGATGAGAGAAGATAGATAAACTACGACCGCCAACTTTGCAATCTCTGAAGGTTGCAGCTGATATGGCCCAATCCCGATCCATCTGTGGAAGTTTCTTCCGTAATAAGTCCCTACGGATTTCCCAATTCCCGGAATAAATACCAAAACCAAAAGAAGAACGCTGATTATGATTCCGCCTAACGCAAATTTTTCCAAACGTTTATAGGGGAAATTTGCAAAGAAGAAGAACACTACAAGGCCTATGACCGCCCAGACCAATTGTTTTTTCAGAAAATATTCGGAGTCTTGAAATTCTCTCCATGCAGTCACGGAGGAACTGGAATACATCACACATATTCCAAAGAGTAGAAGAAAAAATACTGATCCTACTAGGACCAGATCGAAAGGGGAACCGGGAGATTCCCAAAAATCATTGAACTTTCTCCCGATAGTCTTCATTGTATTTTTAAACTAGATAATGAGATGATCGCAAGAATGATTGCTGCGATCCAGAACCGGATGACCACCTTAGTTTCAGGAACTCCTCCCAATTCGAAATGGTGGTGCAAAGGAGCCATTCTGAAAATTCTCTTTTGTCTCAGCTTGAATGAACCCACTTGAAGGATTACGGATAAAGATTCCGCAACAAAGATCCCGCCTAAGATGATAAGCAGGATCTCCTTCTTCAACATTACGCAGGTAAGCCCGATGGTGGCACCCAGAAATAAAGATCCAGTATCTCCCATGAATACTTGGGCAGGATGGCTATTGAACCAAAGAAAACCGATCAATGCTCCAGTTAATGCTGCCAGGAACACACTATACTCATGAGCATGAGGAAGATAAGGAATATTCAGATAATTTGCGGCAACAGGTGTTCCGGAAACATATGCAATCAACCCAAGAGTTCCGACTACGATCCCGGCAGTTCCACCTGCAAGACCGTCCAAACCGTCGGTCAGATTGACTCCATGAGAAGATCCTAATATTACTAAAATTGAAAATGGAATCGCAAAATATCCCCAGGATATAATAGGTCCTTTTACGAAAGGCAAAAACAGATCCGTCAAATGAAATAGAATTTTACCGGTAGTACCCTTAGGGGCTTCTCCAGTAGAATATAAGAAAACTCCACAGAAGATTGCAGCTAAAACTACGGAAACTGCAAACTTTGTACGGGCCCTCATCCCACCTTTGATCTTTTTAACAGATTTCATATAGTCGTCTATAAATCCCAAGGTAGCAAAAGAAATAGCACACGTAAGTAGAAGTATGATATTCGAATTTCTTAAATTCCCCCAAAGGAGAACGGATAATACCAAAGCCGATACGATCATCAGACCACCCATGGTTGGAGTCCCTGACTTGGCACTATGAGATTTTGGTCCGTCGTCTCTTACACTTTCTCTGAATTTTAATCCGTGCAAGAAATCGATCACTCTTCCCCCGAACCAGAAAGTCAGGAACATGGAAGTTAATCCGGCCATTAAGGCCCGAACGGTTACGTAACTGAAAAGTCTTAAAGAATCTAGATCTTGGAAAAATCTTTCGTATAAAAAGTAAAACATATCGTTTCTATGAAGACAGATTCGCCCGCGGCAAGTACGAGTAAACGTAAAAAAGAAAATCTTCTTCTCTGATTTAATTATCGACGCAAGTCAGGATCTGCGCCATTTTTTTTAGGCCTGGGAAGATTAGAGTTCGAATGCCCTTCGGATCTCTTCTCCGTCATCAAAGTGTCTTTTATCACGGCCTATGATCTGATAGTCCTCATGTCCCTTTCCAGCCACAAGAAGGCAGCCCCCCTCTTTTAAGTGAGATATCCCATAAAGAATTGCCTTTGCTCTATCTACTTCTCTAATCATCGGCGAATACCCGGCGTAAAAACCGGATTGTATATCATCTAAGATTACCTCGGGATCTTCTGTCCTGGGATTGTCTGACGTAAGTATAACCTTGTCCGCAAGTTCCTGGGCAATCTTTGCCATCTTAGGACGTTTGGTTTTATCTCTATCCCCTCCACATCCGAAAAGTGCGATTAACTCTTTGGGTTTGGATTCTCGGATACTTCTTAAAATATTTTCCAGAGCATCCGGGGTGTGAGCATAGTCCACCACAGCCATGCGGGATTTATCCTTGCTATAATAGATCTGAAATCTTCCAGGGATCTGAGGAATACTTTCCAAGGCTGATAAAAGCGATTTTTTCTCCCAACCTAAACCAAGTGCAGTCACGAAAGCAAGTGCAGTGTTCCTAACGTTAAAACCGCCCAAAAGATTTGTGCTGACTTCCGTATCTCCGCCCCAGGCATTCGAAAGTCGAATTTGGTAAGAAGTTTTTTCCAAAGAGAATGCTTCTGAATGGATCTCGAATTCTTCGGAACTTCTTCCAAGAGAGAAAATTTTCAGATTTGGAGAAGTAGACTCAACGACAGATCTAAAATCTTTTCCGCCAGGAGCGTCCGAATCTATAACACCGAAAGTTTCGGGATTTAATGCTACGGAAGAAAATAAAAGCGCCTTACTGTTTCGATAATCTTCCATGTTCGGATGAAAATCCAAATGATCTTGTGTGAGATTGGAGAATACTCCCACTTTGAAATGGACTCCGTTCGTTCTTCCAAGTTTTAATCCGTGAGAACTCGCTTCCATAAAAACATATTCCACTCCTGAATCGTACATTTCTTTCAGAATGGATTGTAGACTGCTCGGGTCAGGCGTGGTATACCCTGTGTCGGATAATATTCCTTTAAATTTAACGCCAGTGGTACCGATGATCCCACAGGATTTTCCCTGAGATTCTCCGAGATAGGCTAAGATATGAGTTAAAGAAGTTTTACCGTTTGTTCCGGTAACTCCAATCACTTTCAGTTTGGAAGAAGGGTCTCCTAAAATGACGGAAGCAATCGGTCCAGCCAAACTTTCCGGATCTAGATCCGACTTAAGAACTATCTTACTTTCTAATTTAGGAATTTTTAATTTAGATCCTATTAATATATATTTAGAGGAAGAGGCCTTTGCATATTCCGCACCCTTATCGCCGGAAGAGTCAGGAAGACAGAATAGATCGTTTGGCCTTAATTTTCTGGAATCCGTGCGAACAAAATCGAACGTTTCATCCGGAGTATAAGATCCTGATATTATTTTAATATTTGGAAAAAGATCAAGGAGCTCTGAAAGTTTCAAGTTCCGCCTCGTTTCTTTCCGGAGGAAGAGTCACAGTAATGATCCGGTCCCCTACTGTGATCGGTAAATAATGGTATGTCTTACGATATAACGCTTCTATTCTACGGGCAGAAGTATAAGTGGCCATTCCGATCTTTAAGTCGTCATTCTTTTTTAGAAGTTTTTCTTTTTCTTGGGAGGCAATTGCAAGTTCACGATTTAATCTAGAGACCTGAACATTCTGCCAAACGAATAAAAGTGCGATGCTAAATGGAGTTATAATCCAACCGAATACTCTAAACAAAAATCCAAGATCAGGCCAAAGGCGAAGGGATAAAAATTCTGAAACCCTGCTCATTCTTCATCCTCCTCTTCTTCATCTTCAGTATCGGTAGGAAGGGATTTATGGATGACACGTAATTTTGCGGAACGAGATGCCGGATTTTCTTTTGTCTCGGCATCCGAAGGAAGTGCAGGCTTTTTGGTAAGAAGTTTAGCTTCTCCGCCTCTTGCATAATCTCTGAATAAATTTTTAACGATCCTATCTTCCAAAGAATGAAAAGAGATCACTTGCAAGAGCCCACCCTTTGCAAGTAGGTCCAAAAGTTTTTTAACCCCGACCTCTATATGAAGAAGTTCCTGATTCACTTCTATTCTCAATGCTTGGAAAACTCTTGTAGCGGGATGTCTTCCTGGAGGCCAAAATTTTCGCGGAATCACTCTGGAAACCAATTGTGCAAGATCTCCTGAGTATCCGATCCTAGAATGTCTTCTTCTTTCTAAGATCGCTTCTACGATCTTCTTGGTCCAACGCTCTTCCCCATACTCGTAAAAAATTTTACTCAAAGCTTTTTCGGGATAAGTATTGATCACATCTTCTGCTGAGATACCACCGGAAGAAGAAAGCCTCATATCTAAAGGTTCATTCTCTCTAAAACTGAAGCCTCTTCCCGCATGCAATAGATGAAATGTGGAAATTCCCAAATCCAAAAGAATACCGTCCGGGGGATTGGAAACGCCAAAGCTATTCAAGAACTCGGAGTCGAGATCCGAAAAATTGGCTTCGATAGGAATAACTCTGGAAGAATACGCGGAAAGTCTTGCCTGGGCCCTGGATAACATGATCGAATCTCGATCTACCAAAACCAGTTTGGAATTAGGGAACTGTTCCAAGAGTAGAAGACTATGTCCTCCCTCTCCTGCTGTTCCGTCCAAAAAAAGGAGTTCTCGGTCCTTATCGAATACGGAAAGGAAGAAGGCAAGTATCTCCCGATAGAGCACCGAATAATGGACAGGTTCCAATTCGTTTCCCAAGTTCTACCCGCTTATCCAGAACGCAACCAAGAACCGTGCCGATTTCATATTCTTTCTAGGCTATGTTGGAACTCCTACATTCGTGGCAAACTCGTACTTACATAATCCCAAATGAGTAAGGCCCCAAACTCACTAACGCAAAAGCACTAAATTCTTGACTGTCCGACTTTCATAGATACAATGCCTGACGTTCTACCTTCTCTATAAATAAAAAATCCGCTCTGGTGACAAAGGCTTGAAAGGATTTGTCCGATTAAGCCGACGAATTATTATAAATCTCTGCCTCTTCAGGAAGGCCTTATAATAGGTATGCAAAAAAGCAGTTTAAAATTCATTCTTCTAGGCGCAGGCATCGTTATTCTTACTGTACTAACGTTATTGATCTCCGGTAATGCCTATTATTTCGGCCAGAAAAAGATCACCGAAAACCATTTAAACCAAATGCAGAATGTGGTAGCGGTGGTTGCTCAAGAGTTCGACGCATTTTTACTCTCTCATACGAATGTCGCTAAGACGTTAGCCGCAGATCCCAGGGCAATACAAACTGCACTCACAGGAAAACCGATTGCAGGTGATTTTTTCAAAGAAGTACACCATAGATACGGGATTTACGAAAACATTTTCGTGATGAGCTTGGATGGAGAAAAAAGGATCTTAGCCGATAGTTTGGATGGAAGGTCTCTGGGTTATAAAGCAAAAGGAGACGAGCTAAAGGATAATGTCGCCGCAGTAAAGGAGGGAAAACATTATTTAGGTCCTCCTCAAAAATCTCCGATCACAGGACTACCTGTTGCAGTGATATCGGTTCCGATCCGCAGCGGTGCGAATATAGTCGGAGTCTTAAACATTGCCCTCTCCTTTGAAGATGTTTCCGAAAAAGTGATCAATAGGATCCGCATCGGCGAGCAAGGTTACGTTTCCGTAATGAGCCAAACAGGACTGGTGATCGCTCACCCTAAAAAAGAAATGATCATGAACCTGGACGTGGCCAAAGAACCGTACGGCAAAAAGATGCTGGAATTAAAAAGCGGAGAAATTTTCGAATTCAATTTCAAAGGTGCGGATCGTTATTCTACGGTTTCCAGGTTGGACCAATGGAGAATGTCCATAATCGCCATCCAGCCTAAAACGGAGATAAGAGAAGCATTAGGAGAACTATTACTCTCGATCGGGATCATCAGCTTAACTACGGTCGGGATCTCTATTTTCCTACTTTATATTCTTCTAAAGAAAAGATTAGATCCGTTGGAAAATGCCGGCAAACTTTTCCAAACAATGTCTCAAGGCGACCTAACCTCGGACATTCAAGTGGTATACAACGACGAAATAGGCGCAATGAGCGCAGATCTAAATTCTTTTATCACAAGTCTTAGGATTTCTCTAAAGGATATCCAACGTATCGCGATGGAACTCGCTTCTTCCGCGGAAGAATTGACTGTTTCTTCCCAAAGTTTCGCAACGGGCGCCCAATCTACCGCTGCTTCTTCCGAACAAATGTCTGCGACTGTAGAAGAGATGTCTGCCGGTATGGAGAATATCTCCTCGGTCACAGATAGGCAATATTCGAATATATTAGAATTTCATACTAAAATAAAGGAACTGTCTTCCGGAGTTAGAAAGATAGGCTCAGAGATCAAAAACACTCTTCAGGTCGCAGAATCCATCTCCCAAGAAGCAAAGAGAGGAGAAAGTTCACTCACCGGAATGAGCAACATGATAGAGAATATCCTGAAGTCTTCCGGAGAAATGAAATCCATTATCGGGATCATCAACGATATTTCCGACCAAACACAACTTCTCGCATTGAACGCTGCGATCGAAGCTGCAAGAGCTGGAGAAGCAGGAAAAGGATTCGCAGTGGTCGCGGAAGAGATCTCCAAACTTTCAGTCAAAACAGCTTCTTCTATCAAATCCATTGGAGAAATGATCAATAAGAACAATTCCGAACTGGACGAAGGCGCTAAAGGAATACGTTCTTCAGTGGAGATCCTTCATAGCATCATCAAAAACGTGGATTCTGTTGGTAAAGCGATGAACCACCTATTTGAGATCACTTCTGCCCAAGAGTCCGTAAACAGATCCGTAGACGAACAATCGGATCGTGTTGGAACAGAAGCGGAAGGAGTAAAACTCGCAACCGATGAGCAAAAAAGGGCAGTAAGAGAGATCGCCCAGGTAATCACTCAGATCAACGAACATACATTAAATACAGCGTCCGGTTCAGAACAGATGTCTTCATCTGCTCAGAACCTTGCTACCACCGCAGAAGTACTGAAAAATATAACCGAAAAGTTCAAAATATAATCCTTCCCGATTCGACTCACAAAATGCAAAGAAACAGTTTAAAGATCATTATCCTCGCAGTAAGCACAATTACTATCGTTCTACTTACAGTGGGAATCTCCTCATTCGCATACTTTACCGCAAAAAAATATGTAGAAGAAGCTTACATCGACGAGATGAAAAAGATCTCGAGACTCGCTGGAAAACATATTAAGTTTTTCTTCGATCAACAGACTACTTTAGCGGAATTCGTGAATTCAAACGTTCCGTTTATCAAGGCAACCATTTCTAAGGATAAGGGCAACCTGAATCCGACACTCGAAAACGTATTCAAAAAATATGATACTTACGAGAACGTATTCTTATCCACCCCAGAAGTAAATCCTTTAGTCTTCGCAGACGCCACGGGAAAAGCGATCAATTTCCGTTGGGGAGGAACAGGCTTTGACGCAAATATCAAGGCTGCATTAGAAGGAAAAAATCTTTTAAGCAAAGTAAACCGTTCTCCGGTAACCGGAGAAGCAGTTGCGGTTCTTACTGTTCCAACCAAAGACGGAAATCAAGTAGTAGGCATTCTAGGTTTTGCGATCTCTCTTAGCAAAATGACTGAGACCATAGTAAACGGAATTACGATCGGATCCGACGGATACATTGCAATCACCGATCTGGACGGCGTAGTCGTAGGGCATCCGGATAAATCGCTCATCTTAAAATTGGATCTAAGCAAAACGGATTGGGGCAAAAAGTTAATGACCCTTCCCTCCGAACAACATATGGAGTATTTTTTCAAAAAGGAAAAAATCGCCACGGTTTACGATGTTCCTGAATACGGGCTTAGGGTTTCCGCAGTAGTATCCAAGGACGAACTCGCAGAAGTAGTTCACCAAATGTTATTTAGGATCATCGCATTTGCTCTCGTCTTCTTGATAGTTTCCATATTCGTTATTTATAAAATAGTAAACGTTCGCCTCCATCCGTTACAGGAAGCGAGAGAATTATTCCGCTCCATGTCGACTGGAGACCTAACAGCAAGTTTAAAAATTTATCATGAAGACGAGATAGGAGATCTGAGTAAAGATACCAACTCCTTCCTAGAAAGTCTTAGAACTTCAGTAAGGGATATCCAAAAGATCTCCCAAGAACTTGCGGCTTCTGCAGAAGAATTATCTGCGAGTTCTGAAAACTTCTCCAATGGAGCTCAGTCCACAGCGGCATCTACGGAAGAAATGTCCGCCACAGTAGAAGAAATGTCCGCAGGGATGGACAATATTTCCGGCTCCATCTACAATCAGTACAAGAATATTTCCGAATTCCAGATCAAGATCACTGAACTCTCTCAGAGTGTAAACCAGATAGGCAGAGAAGTCCAGGATACATTGAACATGGCAAGGTCGATCTCTCTCCAGGCAAAAAAGGGAGAAGAATCACTTTCCGGAATGAACGCGATGATCTCGAATATTCTAAAATCATCCGGAGAAATGACCGCGATCATAGGGATCATCAACGATATCTCGGAACAAACTCAACTTCTCGCATTGAACGCAGCAATCGAAGCGGCAAGAGCTGGAGAGGCAGGAAAAGGATTCGCTGTCGTTGCGGAAGAGATCTCTAAACTCTCAGAAAAGACAGCGTCTTCCATCAAGTCCATCTCCGCAATGATCACTAAAAACACCGGAGAATTGGACAGCGGCGCTAAAGGGATCCAGGCATCCACCGAGATCATTCATGCGATCATCCGGAATGTGGATCAGGTTTCAGGTGCAATGGATAGATTATACTCCATCACAGGATCTCAAACTGAGATCAATCAAGCTGTGACAGATAACGCAGGAAAAGTCAAAACGGAATCGGAAGCGGTAAAATTATCGACTGACGAACAGAAAAAAGCGGTTTCGGAAATTTCTCAAGTGATCATGCAGATCAATGAGCATACGATCAATACTGCTTCCGGAGCGGAACAAATGTCTTCTTCTTCCAGAAACCTGTCGAATACCGCGGAGATACTCAAAAATATCTCCGAAAAATTCAAACTCTAATCGTTTAGAAATTTAAACTAAAATGACCTATTTAGAAACAGCGGAAATCAAATTTTAGGTTTTTTCTGATAAACAGTATGACCTAAGAACTTATACGCTTCAGAAATACCAAAAAGAGTTTCAGAGTGACCGATCACTAAAAGACCTCTGTCCTTCAGCACATGTTCGAAATTCTCGAAAATTTTCTTTTGGGTAGGCTTATCGAAATAGATAATCACATTTCTACAAAAAATACAATCCACCTTCTCTCGTATCGGATAAGGAGTTTCTAAAAGATTTACTTTATGGAATTCGATCATGGACTTGATCTCCGGTTTTACCTGATACGTGTCCTGGTTCTTTCCGGAAAGATCCTTCACTTTTAGAAAATATCTTTTTTTAAGATTCTCGCTTACAGGCTCCAGACGATCCGCTTTATAAATACCTTCTTGAGCTGTTTGCACCACATTCGTATCGATATCGGATGCAAAAATTTTAATATCCCAGCCAGGCTTGTGCATAAAATATTCGGCACAAGTGATCGCAATTGTATAAGGTTCTTCGCCTGTGGAGCAGGCACTGGACCAGATACGAAGCTGTTTTTTTCCGGACTTCAAGGCCTTCTCCTCTACGGAAGGAAAGAAAGTCTCCTTTAAAAATTCGAAATGATGATTTTCTCGGAAGAAATCCGTTTTATTGGTGGTAATACGATTGATAAGTTCCGTAAGTTCACTCTGAAAAAACTTGCGGTCTGCCTGCAGACCTCGGATATATTCCGAAACATTCTGCATTTTATGCATTCTGGCCCTGGAATTCAGCCTGGATTGGACCATTATCTTTTTATGATCCGCCAAGAATATTCCGGTTTCCTTATACATCAAATCCTTGATGAATTTGAACTCTTCGTCTGTGATCTGAGAAAAACTGGAAAAACTATCATCCATAAATCAGCGAATACCCAATGCCTGATCTAAAGCGACTAACTTAATAATTTCCAGTAATTTAGGGCTAACATTAATAGTTTCCAAGAGTACTCCCTGGCCTCGGAGACGATTTGCAAACGCCACCAGGGTCCCTAAAGCGACCGAAGTAAGCACCTGCACTTCATCCAGATCTAAAATTACAGAAGCAGGATTCCCTTCTACATGAGAATTCAAATAGGCACGCAAAGCCTCATGATCACCATTTAGGATCTCATAATCTACTTTGATCAGCATCGGTTTCGACGGACTCATTCCATAGATTGGACGAACAGGTCCCTACCCCGGAATACAGTCGGGAAACAGCCTGGAAAAGAAAAGGAAAAACTAATTTTTCTGGCTTAGAAGGCAAGCGTCGTTTTTCTGGTAAATAGGCTAAAAAAACGGATCTTTTTTCTGGAAAAAAACAATAAGTGAGAATCGGAATCGTTAAACATCTGAACGCACGTCCCCTAACCTGGGGATTCGAGCAGAATTCAGAGCATAAAGTCGTCCCAGAAAATCCCTCCCTCCTAAAGGACTATTTATTACGGGGCCTGGTAGACGTAGGGTTAATCTCCTCCATCGAATGCCTACGAAACGAGGACGTACTTTCCGTTTCCATGAAAGTCGGGGTCTGCGCCTCCGAGCAGGTCCGCTCCATTAAGTTTTTCAAAAATAAAAAAGAAGCCTACCCTCCTTATCGAATACTCACTGACAACGGTTCCAGGACCAGCATGGCCCTGGTACGAGTGCTCGTGCATAACGATTCCGGAAAATTGCCGGAAGTGGCTCCCACAGACCCTAAGATCATCAAGGAAGAAATTTCCATCGGACGAGGGTCTCATATGCTTTTCGGGGACAACGCGTTATTCGCAGAATGGGACCCGGAAGTTTACGAAGTAAAGGACCTGGCAGAATGGTGGTATGAAACCACTGGAACCTCATTCATATTCGCTCTCTGGGCTTCCAAAAAACCGTTGGAACTACCCGATAGCTTCTATGAGGATTCCTTAAAATACGGCCTAGCACATATCGAAGAGATCATCCAGAAAGAATCCAGGCTTCCTACCGATCTGGTCCGAACCTATCTCACCCAAGAACTACATTACGAAATTACGGAAAGCGATCGTAAAGGTTTTGAGTTATTTGGAAAGTATTGTAACGAGTTGGGAATTCTTTAGAACTGTTCAGTTTTAAACAACCCCTAGTTTTGGGGCAGAAGGGGCGCAACCCATGTATCATGGAGATTGCAGCGAATATATACCATCTGTCTTTGCTGGACCTCCAAAGGAAAAGACAAATCAAGCCTTACATTGACTGACTGGAATTTTCCTTTCATCGGCCTATCTAAAGATACGCTCACTAGGTCGTTTTTGTCTTTGTTATACACTCCGACTCTTTGGATATAATGATTCTCATCGAAATATTTCGGATCTTCAGTTCTAACAATCAGTACTTTTTTACCCGGAATGATAGATTCGATCTCGAACTTGGGAGTATGTTTCGGTTCTAGACCCGCCCATTCTCCGGGTGTTTCTGCAGTGTATTCTGCCTGAGGATCCTTCGGTTTAGAATCCTCGGAGATCCCGCAAGAGATCACGAATAACAGACTTAAAACTAAAATTTGATATTTCATTTTCTTAATCCACCTGACGGAACACTTTGATTGCGTCTGTTCCCGTTCCAGAAGTCACATAAATATAATTGTAGAATCCGTCGGAAATCGAAGTAGATGAGATAAATCTTATATACAACGGACTAACGGTACCCAATCCGTTTGTTCCTTGCTGGCTCCATCCTGCACTCGACATCGTTCCGGAAGTTGCAGGAACATTTGTGCTCGAGATCCGGAACATTTTGACCCCATTCGTAGGATCATCAAATCCTACATACAGAACTCCGCTACCGTTATTCTGAAGAATGCTGATGGCATTAGCAGTTCCTAAATCGGTTTCAGTTCCGGTAATGATTCTAGTCCAGTCGCCAGGGTCACAAGTGCTTGCTCCTCCGCTAGTTGCGGGATCACATTTCCAAAGTTCTCCTCTCAGATTCGTTTGGCAGTCCTGTAAAGTATCCGTATTTGTGCAAGTGGATCCTACGGCCACGTTTCTTGCCATATACAAATGACCGTTAAAATCCAGAAGTTTAGGAATTCCTCTTTTTCCAGGATTTACTTTTTCCAAACCGGAAGGTTGTGGAGGAAGCACTAGAGTAGTTCCAGAGAATCCGGAAGGAGTAGCTAAAGTTGAAGAAGTGAATCCGCTGAAATCAGAAGAGTATCTGATCCCTCCGTTATTTGCAACGTATAAGTTCCCGTTAAATTTCAGAATGGAATCTATTCCCACAACTTTGGAAGTATTCTTAAGATTATCCGTGGAAGCTGCTTTTCCAAGATTGTTTACACTTCTGATACCCATGTCCGTTCCGGAAGCGACGGATACGACTCCTCCACTCGCGGTAACAGTATGATGAGTCAGAATAGGAGCCTGCGTTCCATGGGCCGAAGACAATCCCATATAAACATGGTTGTCTACAGCATATAAAGTCTGAACTGATTTAGTATTGGCACCGCCGGTCGCGCTAAATCCAAATTCAGTCCAAGGCAGAATAATATCCTGGCTTTGAGTGAAGTAACCCCTGGTCACTCCGTCTTTTAACGGGCCTGCGAGAAGTATTTCATAATTTACTCCTCCAATTGTAACAACACCTGAATTGAAACCTACAACCCCTCTTTCTCCATTAGGTCCCATATTGGTTCCGCAGGTATTTCCCAAACCATAACCGAATCCGGTAGTGCCAGAACAGGTTCCTGTAGAATAAGAGAATGTAGCTAGAACAGTATTCGTTCCATCCGGATAGAATCTGAATGCAGCGTTATTGATGTCGTTCGTTCCTAAATACACTCTTCCACCGTAATTAAACGCGAAAGAGAACACGCTACCATCCGTAAACGGATCAGAGAAGAAAGTACCGTTGGAGAAACTATCCACACTTGCTCCTTTTCCTAAGAAAGAAGCACGGTCCAGAGGAGAAGCCTGCACCTGTCTCTCTGTGTTGGAAAGAAGAGTGTTTGCATCCAAGATACTTCCCCAGCTCGTATCGCTGAACCCATCTCCATCCACGTTATTTGCAATAATAAGAGAATAAGCAGAACCTGTTTGAGGAGAACTATGAGTAATCGTAACTTCGTTCTGTAGAGTTCCTCCTAAAGAAGCAGAAGTGATTGATCCCAAACTAGGCACGAATTTATATCGTTTCGCACATTCGGTCGCAGTAGTACATCCTGCAGTACCCGCAGCATCGTTTCCAGCAACGGGACTTCTACTCAAGATCAACTTCACAGTATTTACAGTAAGTCCGACTGCAGACACAACTTTTAATCTTTCATTTCCCTTAAAGGTAAGAGCATTCGGGATTCCCATGGAATTAGGAGTCGGGCTTGCGATATCCGTAACGTTCGAAGCAACTGTGACCTTATAGTAAATATCACATAGATTCGTGGAGAGATTGATCTGAACTGTACTACTATTAATGATTGTAGTAGAAGTTTTGACCGGATCAGCGCATGCATCCGAAGTAGATTCCGCAATTGTAATATTAGATAATAGATTCGCTGCGTTTGCTGTTCCATCCATCAACATCGCTTCCGAAAATGCTATCGTAACGGAATTAGTGGTCACATTTATCACAGTCAATACGTAAGGCGGGATCGTGTCTGTGAAGAATGAACCTGAGATCGCATTTACTCCTGAAATATTCGTGCTCGTATTCGCAACACTTGCCTGGTCGGTAATCGTACCAAGGATGGTTATAGAATCACCTGAGGCTACCGAACTTCCTGAACCGCTGAACGCCAAAGTAAGCACATCTCCGTCTGTATCCCAAGTTGCAGAAGAGATATTTCCCCAAGCATGAGAAGAAGATAAATCTAAAATAGAAGAGATCGTGCCGCTTGTAATGGAGGCCTTATTGGTAACTTCTGAGAAAGTAAGGACCAAGGTGTCATCCGAATCCACACCTACTGCAGAATTAACATTATCATAAGCGATTGCAGTTAATAAAACTGGAGGAGCCTTATCCGAAGTTACGGAACTCAAATCAGCATAAGTAGCAAGTTCCACACCGGAGGAATTTCCTTCCCAACGATTACTACTATAAGTATAAGCCACGGTATGAGCACCAGTACCTAAAACAGTCGTATCGTCAGTAAATATGGTAACTATAGAGTCATTTGAAACTCCAGGATCATTATTCGGAGAATTGATCGTACCGGTCCCGCCGCTCGCAGAGTCGATCCTGACTGCAGGAGCTCCTCCGAAAGTCCAACGAGATGCATCCGAATTTCCGATAGTAGAGTCGCTGATATTTTCGGAGAATACAAGTTTGATCTGATCAATGTTTCCATTCTTGTTCGTATCGTATAAACTTACGCTGGTTAAAGTAGGCCCGCTGACTACGGTTATGGATTTAGAAACCGTATTTCCGGTATTATTCGCGGCGTCATAGATTGCTCCGGAACCTGCAACTAAGTCCGATCCGTCATCCGAGCCTATGAAAGAAGTATTTCCTACAAAAGTTGCATTGAAACCCGAATCCGCAGCGCAAGTATCGGAACCCATAGAGGTTAAACTTCCCACACCGGTTCCGTTCCCGTTCGTGTATGTTATATTAGCAAATGTTAATTCTCCACCGGATCCGCAAACGGGAGCACCCGAATTGCCGTATGTCGCTTCGGAGAAGGTCACAATCAAATTAGTGCTGCCTGCATTCGCAGAAGCAGAAATGATCTTAGGCTTTGCCCTATCGCTTTCTATCACTGAAGCGGAGAATATCTGTGCTGCTGTTTTTGCCCCAGAAGCAGAAGTAAGTCCTGGAGTGGAAGTAGTAGTAAGATCCGGCTTAGCTCCAGTATCATAACTGCTTCCTTCTGCAAATTTCACGTATATAACGGAATCATTAACTGAATCTGTTTCTGGAGCTTCTGTTCCATGAACGAGTACAAGGCTAGAATATCCTGCCACACTCCATGCTACTTGAGAATTTCCCGCAGAATTTAATACATATCCAGGAAAACTAGAATCCAAAACAGATTCGGAGAATGTAAGTTTATAATGATCTATCTTACCATCCGAGTCCGCATCCATGGTTTCCGCAGAAGTGATCCCTATTTCATCATCAATAATGGTGAAAGTAAAAGAACTATCGGGTCCTAAACTTGCGTTAGAAGGATTTTGAAGACTCAAAAGAACGGTTTCATTACCTTCGAATGTTGTATCTTGAGCTACCGCAATAGTAACCGTTTTAGAAGTTTCTCCAGGAGAAAAAATAACGGTCAAAGGAGAACCGATTGCAGTATAGTCGGAACCGGAAGTAGCAGTTCCCCCGGAATCTACAACTTCTACTTGGACAGTTTGTGCAGAAGCAGCGGACAAGGATAAGGATACTGTTCTGTTCGCACTGGACTCATCTGTAGAATTACCTGAAGTTCCTACAAACTCCACTTCAGGAGCGACATCATCATCCAAAATAGAAACAGTAACCGCTGTAGTACTTCCTAAAACTACACCACTCGGATTGGAAAGAGTGATCGTGAAAGACTCTGTAGGCTCGTCCAGTAAATCGTTATTGATACTGAAATCTATCGTTTCACTTGTTGCAGGATTTGTAATAGTGACAGTCCCGGAAGCAAGAGTATAGTCCGTACCGGATCCGGTTGCAGAACCTGCAGTGACCGCATAATCAACAGTTACAGAACCAGGCACTGCGCTTGAAATAGAAACGGTGGCTGAACCAGTACCGGCATTTTCATTCACAGAAAAAGCATTTGTAGAAAAACTAATAGTAGCTGCGGAAGTATCTATCACAAGGGCCTTGTTAGAAGCCAAAGAACCGGAAGCTCCTGGACTAGGAAGCGTCAGGACTGCTGAATTGCCTACAAGGTCCTGAATAGTACCGGAGCTAAGACTGCCTGTAGCCACGTAATCCAAATCCCCATTCGTATCGCCTGAAGTAACAGTATATTGAAATACTAATGTAGAACTACCTGAGCCGGAAACATAAGTAGCCGAATTATCCGCAGAACCTGTTTCCAAAAGTAAACTAGGAGTACCGGATACATTCACAGGTTCATCAAAAACGACTTGGATGGAAATTATAGCTCCGATACCGTAAGTACCGTTCGCAGTAGTCGCAGTTACGTTCGTTACCGTAGGAGAAACAGTATCGATAGTGATCGTTTTACTCGCGCTAACAGAGCCGCTCACCCCAGGAATAGCCAAGGAAAGAACAGCCGCGTTACCCGCTTTATCCAGTATAGAACCACCAGCGCTTAAATGAAAAGAACTAGAATCTACATAATCCAAAGCGGAAGTATCGTCCGGACTAGAAACAGTAAATGGAAAAGAAAGAGTAACACCGGACTGAATACTGGAAAAATTAATCGATCTACCTATATTCAGATCAATATAAGGGGTACCAGAAACGGTTACAGTTTCCGAGAATGTCACGGTTACTTGTAAATTTGAACCAGGACCGTAAGTATTGGTAGCGTTTGGACTACCAGTAGAACTCACCGTAGGAGCAATTGTATCGATTTCTAAACTTTTATTAGCACTCAAAGAGCCTGAAGCGCCAGGAGCAGGAAGAGTAGTAACTTGCGAAGAACCGCCAGAGGACAATACACTTGCACCGTTCAAAACGAAAGAATTCTGATCCAGAACATCCAATTTCGCGACATCTTCCCCGGAAGCGACTGTATAAAGAAAAGATAAAACCTTAGAACCTGAACCGCTTTGGTAAGATGCGGATCCACCATTATTCAAAGTTAAAGAAGGAGTACCACCGCTAACGGTAACAACATTAGGAAAAGAAACGGAGATATTTAAGGAAGAACCGGCCTTATAAGCTCCGTTAGAATTGGCTGAACTTATAGAAAGAGAAGTCGGGACAGGAGAGCTAGAAGATCCAGGAAAAAGCATCATCGGACCACTTCCACCACCTCCTCCTAATGTAGACAAAAGCACTGTGAGTCCCGGCCAAGCGGTACAGTTTGATAAAAACAAACTCAAAAGAAGTGTTGAAAAAATACCGGAAAAATTTTTAGGTCCCATGATGAATCTCTATCTATATCTTAAGATGTATGACGGAGTAATCTGAAATAAACTTAAAGTATATTAAGAAAACATGACAAACGAGATAAGAGCTTTAAGAAATGCTAAAGAACCAAAAGTTATTAGATATCCATGAAACAAGTAATAAAGAAAGCTAAAGATGAGATGAAAGAATTTCAAAAGGCGAGCATGTGTATTTCTAGGGAATACATAATAATGGAACTTCGGCAAATATGTGTCAGGCAGACCTGTCAAGAATCAAAACGAAGACAAGCCCAGCCTTACAAAATTGATAAAAATCAGAATGTAATTACATCTGTAGGAATTCTTAGAAAGATACGTCGAATTAAATGAGGCGTTTTATTTCAGAAAACAAACGTGATCCTGTAATCCCAGGATTTGTTCCCAAACTTCTCTACGGTGTCTGCGAGAGGCAATCGATAAGATAGTCTTCCTAAACTTTGCTCTCCACGATTCGTATAACAAACGGAAGTGATCGGAAAATTCACTTTGAAGTTAAGCGCATTCCCCCGGATCAATCTCAAAGTCTCACTCAAGACTTTTTTCTCTCCATCCATCTGCATGGATTCCATAGATTTACTGATAGAAGGGAATTCTCTTTTGATATAGATAGTATTCGCCTTCTCTTTTTTGATCTGAACGTTTCCGATTAATACATTCTCTAATTGGGAAATATCAGTGAAGTCCACTTTGTAAGTAACCTTCGCTTTTTCGCGGAATGCACCAGGTTCCGCTTCGGAACTTTCTAATTTTTGAAAGGAATAGTCTTTTAGAACGAGACTTTTGGAAAAAAATCCTTTGTTCAATCTGCTCTGGATCTCTTCTTTTCTAGTAGGAAGGAATTTAATCAGAGATTCTTCCGACTTACGCTTGGTGGGGACCACGTAGGAAATTTCCAAAGTGCCACTTAGATTGGAATTGATTGTCAAAGTTTCTTCATATTCGAAGCAGCCGAAAAAAAGAAAACAGAGTAAGAATAGCGATTTTTGGAAGAAGCGGATGGAAAAACCCGAACGCATACCTCAATTCGGACGGAACCTTTCTTTTTCGTCAACGGTAAAAGAAAACCCCCGCAGTCAGTGCGGAGGTTTTCGTATATTAGGTAGTCTTATTTGGAAATTGGATACGCTTCGTTTCCGTGTTCCAGAATATCCAAACCTTGGATCTCTTCGTCTTCGGAAACTCTTAGACCGATGGTAAATCTAAGCGCCAAGAAAATCACTAAACTCGCTCCAAATGCCCAAACAAATCCGATCCCTACACCTTGTAGCTGGATCAACAACTGATCTATGCCACCACCGAAGAATAAACCGTTCACTCCTCCGAAAGCTTGCTCTGCAAATAGACCCGCAGCGATAGTTCCCCAAGCTCCACAAATACCGTGGACAGAGACCGCTCCCACAGGATCGTCTACGTGGATCTTATCGAAGAATAAAACGCTGAATACTACAAGCACCCCGGCCACAAGCCCGATAATGATCGCAGAACTGATACTTACGTTTGCACAAGGAGCCGTAATTGCCACAAGTCCTGCCAATGCGCCGTTCAAGGTAAGACCTATATCCGGTTTTTTGAAAAGGATCCAAGTCACAATCATAGAAGAAACTGCACCGGCGGCTGCCGCAAAGTTAGTCGTAACTGCGATAATCGCGAATGTTCCTCCGTTTACGGAAGTAGTAGATCCTGGGTTAAACCCGAACCAACCTAACCATAGAATGAAAACCCCTAAAGCAGCGATCGTCATGTTATGACCTAAGATAGGAAGGACTTTCCCGTCTTGGTATTTTCCGATACGAGGCCCAAGCACTATAGTTCCGGCAAGTCCTGCCCATCCACCTACAGAGTGAACCACAGTGGAACCGGCAAAATCTATAAATCCGGATTCTACCAAATAACCTTTGTTATCCGGATTGAATAAGTTCGACCATGCAAGCGATCCGAAAACAGGGTATACAAACGCAGTGATCAATACGGAGAAGATCACGTAGTCCACGAACTTAGTCCTTTCTGCCATAGCTCCTGAAACGATAGTTGCAGCCGTTCCTGCGAACACCAATTGGAATATGAAGAATGTAAACTTACTCGGATCAGGTTTTCCGTCTACGATCAAAAGACTATCTGCCAAAGATATGGAACCGAATCCGACACCACTAAGGATCTGAGGTCCAAACATGATCGAAAATCCGATCAACCAGTAAGCTAAAGAACCCAAGGAAAAGTCCATGAAGTTCTTCATTAGAATATTTACCGTATTTTTTGCTCTAGTAAACCCGGCCTCGACCAAGGCAAAACCAGCCTGCATAAAAAATACCAAAAAGCCCGCGATACAGGTCCATAACCAATTCGTTTCATCTCTTAAAGTTGCAACTGCGCTTAACGCGGATTCGGCGGTCGCAGGAGCCGCATCATCGGCCCAAATTCCGCTCGAAGCAAAGGCGAGCGTAAGTAATATCAATATGCGCATATTTTTCCTAAATCTCCTATATATTTTTTAAACACGATTCCTGAACTTCGCTTATTAATTTAAACCGCTTCTTTTCTTTGTTCCGAAACGACTAGATCTCCTGATTTTCTTTTTACTAATTCCTCCAACTTTTTAAGGGAAATTTTTAGATACTCATTCGTAGGCGCACTTTTAATCCCTTGTTGCAGGACCTTGATCGCCTTAGGAGTTTCATTATCTTTCAGATAACATCTAGCCAATCTTAAGCTGGACTTTGCGTAAGTATGGTCGATAGCGAGGGAACGTTTTAACGCTCTCTTTGCCTCCGGAATATTCTCCAGTTCGTAATACGCTCTTCCCAAAAGATAATGGATATGTTCGGATTCTTCTCCGCTGGTTTTGATATACTTCTCCAAGAACTGTACGCTCTTTTCGAAATTTCTATCTCTGTAATACATTTTTCCGAGAAGGACCAAACTGTCTTTGAGAGACTCATCCATGGAGAATACTTCCAGGGCCTTGTCGTATGCGACTTGGTCTTTCTTAGCTTTTGCAGCGGACTTTGCTAAAGAAAGTAATGTCTTTGCTTTTCCAAGTTCAGGATTGCATTGGAGAGCAAGTAAAGAAACGTCGTCACCATTTCTCATATCTCCTTTATATCTTTTGAATCTTCCTATCAAGGAACCGACCAGGTCGGAAACATAGATTTTATCTCTTTGCTCTTCGATAGTCGATTTTTCTTGGCGGATCCATTCTATAAAGCGTTGGTTTCCTAACTCTTGGCGTTGTTCATTCTTCTGTTCCGTTATGCCATCCGTTGGTAAGAATAAAATATCTCCGGGAAGTATTCTTCCGTGTTTCTCTTCGAAATTACTTCTTTCTACTTCAAAAATACCAAGAGGAACTCCTTGAGTATCCAGCTCTTCTATCCTTCCATGACCGTTATGGTAATGTAGCATTTTCTGGTGAGCCGCATTCACATAAGAATATGTATAGTCACTATATACTTTCAGGATGAATGCCGTGAAATAAGTGCCATCCGGAAGCTGTGGCCGAATGGATTCACCCAACTCGGCCAAAGTTTCGGATAGTCCCATACCAAGGGAAGTACAACGTTGAAATTGGTAATGGATGGACATCGTAACTAACGCGGCAGGAATACCATGCCCCGACACATCCACTATGATCGCAGTGATCGAGTTTCCTTGTCTGACCACATTAAAGTAATCTCCGGAAACTTCCGTCATAGGTTCATAATATGTTCCGAAATGTAGACCGTTCCAAGGGGCAATCGCAGTTTCTACGATCTGGCTTTGGACGTTACGCCCCATTCTCATATCCCATTCCAATTGTTTCAGGATCTGAGCCTCTCTTTCATTCGCATGAACCAAACCTTGGATCAAACGAACGCTTGTGATCGCAAGAGCAAGCTGGGAACCGAGTGCTTCTAAGATCTCGAGATCATCTTCTCTATAGAAAAATTCAGTGTCGGATTCTACCGCAATCGTTCCGAGACAATCTTCTTTGTACATGATTGGAACGCACATAACGGCTCTGGTGGTTTCTCCCTCGTCTATGTATTCCGCATGATGTGTTAAGTCTTGGATGAGCAAGGGCATTCGGGTTTTAAAAGTAAATCCAGAATAACCTTCGTCCTGACTAAGATCCCGACGAGGTGGTATTGTTTCTTTAAAGAAGCGAGAAGGAACTAGAAGATTTCCCTTCCACATCCTAAGGGTGGTATTATCGCACTCAAAGATATCCTTACAAAGGCTGATTACGATATCGTAAAGTTCCTCTTCCTTATCCGCATTTGCGAATTCCTTACTGATATAAAGAAGGATATCGATCTTATTCTTCTCGGTTAAACCGCCGACGACCTTCCTTGCACCCCTAAAGTTAACGACTTTTCTTTGCCCAAATTTGAGTTCTATCATGGTCAAGCACCTCTACGTATCCGATTCTTTTTCTCTTTGGATTCGTTTCGCTCTACCGAGATCTTATGCAATTAGCGTACCAATTCTTCAGATCTAAGTATCATGCCCAAATTGTAGGTACAATTTCAGAATATGTCTATAATATAAGCATATTTATATTGAGACATACTTAGGATTTGGTGAGATATGAGGAAGAATGCTACTCTTTTAAGGTGGCAGATTAAGGATTATGTCGGATTAGGATCGAACTTTCTGCCGAAATTTGCGTTTTAATCTAAAAAACCAGCTCTGCTTTTTAGAAGTCCCATGTTCTCTTAAGAAGCTTTCAACTTTGGGAAATACATCGTCTTCCGCCTTCTCCGCTAGGATTAAACACCCGTGACCGTAATCATCGCTGGCACCTTCTTCCTTTGAGATCACATAAAATTTTTTGATCTTAGTCCCAGCTCTTTCGTATACGAATCTAACTGTGTCAGGAGTTGCGATCGCGTCATTTGCACCCGCAATAAATAAACTAGGAACAGTGATCTCTTTCTGGAGATCTATATAATCATAAAATCCATTTAAGGAACTCATCTTCTTTGTCTCTATCCAAGACATGAACTGTTCGATTAGTCCTTCGCTGATATTTTCAACTGCGTTCTTCATCACCTTTTTAACTATTCTAGGTCGGGTTGCTTTAGGATTATAAAGTATCTGATCGATAGGAGTGTAAATTTCTCCGGCCAAAGGTGCGAGCATAGAAGCTCCGAACTTCAGATCCAAAACTTTTCTAGCACGAGGAAATCTGGAAAGTAAACCGATCAGACTTAAACCCAAATGATTCAAATTTCCTGGGCCACCCAAAGAAACAAAGCTTGCGATCTTTTCTTTTTCGGACTTAGACGTGATCCCTAAGTAAGAATAGAAGATCATGGCCCCCATAGAATGGCCTACCCAGTTTACACGTTTACTATCCGTTATAGAAAGCACCTTGGAAATGATCGCAGGAACATCATATTTTACTATATCATCAAAAGTGAAGTCTTCATAGCCTCCACTACTTTCATGGTAGGAACTCCCGGCACCTCTCAGAGAAACTGCAAATACCTCGTAACCTCTGAGCTTCAGATAATAAGGAAGAGAATGTCGTTTGTCTAAATCGATCACATATTTGTTCGTAGCAATCCCATGTACCACAATCACTGGTGCGAGTTCAGGATTCGGAATAGGAGGAATATGTCTGTGTAACGCAATATTCCATCCATCTTTAGTTTTTGCAAAATGGAGTTCGTCCGCAATATCTTCCTGTCCGTACAGTCGAGAGAACCAGTCCAATAAAACAGGATACAAGACCAGTACGGCGATCAGAAATAAGGAAAATAGGATCGCCAGAGAAGATGCAAAGACCGCAAAAAATATAATCGCGAAAAACGTAGTGATCAGATAAAAGGGGCCTCTTCTATTTTTCAGGATCGCGATCACAACAGGAGAGGATCGTTTAAGACAACACGAATGTCAAGTATTCCCAAACATGCTTGCCTGGATTTTTAACCGGATTAAGATGACGAAATAGTTTCTCCAATGGATAAAAAGTTAGATTACAGACTTTATCGTTCTCCCTCCGGCTGGTATAGTATGGTAATCCCAGGCCATTGGCAGAATATTGTGATCGAAGGCATTCCCGCTTTTTTTGAGGAGAATGGTACAGGTGCCATGCAAGTTTATGCTTTCGAAAATAAAGAAGGCAGCTTCGAACCTGAACAAGAATTAGAAAGATATCTTGCGACCCATAAAATAGAATACGTAAGAGAAATGGCTGCTTTCTTTGAAAATAACGAAGGCTCCAAGATCATCGCCTGCGAATTCTTAAAAGAAGATGGAAGGCATTGGATGGTCTATCTTGTCTCCGCTAAAAAAAGAATGATCTTAATCACTTATAATGGAGACGAGGAGCCTACAGAAGAATTGGCTGAACAATTGACCACAGTAGTTAGCTCCATTCGTATCCAAGAGTAATTTAATCTATCTTCAGAGTGGATTGAACTGCTCTATGCCACCGTTCCAATTTTAATTCCCTGAACTTTGGATCCATCTTAGGTTTAAATACTTTATAACCTCTTTCAAGTTTACTCAATTCTCCTAAATTTTTCCAATAACCGGATCCAAGTCCCGCAAGATAAGCGGCACCGGTAGCGGTCATATCAGGCTCAGGTGCACGTTTTACCTCTACATTACAAAAATCCGCAAGACATTGTAGAAGTATATCCGATTGAGAAACCCCTCCGTCCACCATAATAGAACGCACTAGAACATTGGTGTCCTTCTTGATCCCTTCTAATATATCAAATAAAGATAATGCGATTCCCTCTAAAACTGCTCTTGCAACATGTCTTCTATGAGTTGCTAGAGAAAGTCCGAATACGGAAGCCTTCGCATTCGGATTAAAATGAGGATACCTCATTCCGGAAGCGGTAGGAACGAAGACCACTCCTTCAGTATCGTTTGTTTGAGAAGCAAGTTCATTCAAAACTTTAGGAGTATCTGAAAGGCCGATCCCTTTTCCAAGCCAATCGATCAGGGTTCCCACCGTACCCGTATAACCTTCTAACATATAAGTTGCTTTTCCGTTAAGTCTCCAAGCGACTAGCGGGAACAAACCTCTTTTAGAAATTTTAGGTTTATCCCCCATATTCATATCCACGAATGCGCCGGAACCTTGGGAAATTTTAACTCCACCTTTTTCGAAACATGCGTGTCCGAATAGCGCCGCCATCTGATCTCCCACCACTGCTCTAATCGGAATTCCAGCACCGAATAGAGAAGTATCCGTAGTTCCGAAATCAGCAGCAGTATCTTTTACATTCGGAAAAATTTTCGTTGGAATACCGAAGATCCCGCAAAGAGGAGCATTCCATTGTAATTGAAAAGGATTGAACATCCCGGTCACTGTAGCGTTAGAAGGATCGCTGATATGTTCCTTTCCTTTTGTGAGTTTGTACACGAACCAAGTGTCTAATGTACCGAAAAGTATCTCACCCTTCTTCGCTCTTTTTCTAAGTTCAGGATTTTTGTCGAATACCCATTTCAAACGAACGGAAGCATGATCCGTTGTGAACTTGAGCATATATGTAGCGATCAACATTGGATTGCCGGTAAATGTTCCTAAGATCCTGGATACGAATTGGATCACTTTCCAGATCTTATTTGCATTCATCTCGGCAGAAGTTTGTCCTGCTCTTACGTCGGCCCAACTAATCAGCTTAGTTAAAGGTTTGCCCGTAGATTTATCCCAAAGAAGAAACGATCCTCTTTGGTTGCAGATCCCAAGTGAATCCACGTTTGCAGCCTGGAACTTTTTGTTCTTAAAAGTTTTCTTAAGAATGGAAACAAGTGCCTGCCAAAGTTTTTCGGGGTCGTGCTCTAGAGCGCCAGGCTCGCTTACAATAGGAGGAGTTTTTTCGTACTGGCGAGAAACTATTCTGCCCTTCTTATCGAACAAGATAGCTCGGATCCCACTTCCTCCACTATCAATAGAAAGAATATATTTTTCTTTTGTGGCAGCCATGACTCTCTCCAATTTTTTCTGAGGTAGAATCGTTTAGGATTCGGCCGCGTCAATAAAAAAGCCGCCATGAAGGCGGCCTTAATAACATCGATTCGAAAGTATCTCAAGCTTCGCTTACAAGAACACTCTTAAGATGGTTCATCAAATTGGACTCTCTTTCATGCACGATATCTTTAGGCATCTTATGGTAGATCCTTTCTCTAGACTTTTCGTCCAGTTTGCCTAGGATCATTCCCATAAAGCCAGGCTCTGAAACCAAAATAAAATTGGAGAAGGAATCCTTCTTCCTTTCCAAATTCATAAAATCGCTAAGTTTACCTGCAAAGGCCGCAGCCACTCTCTTTTTCGGTTCGTGAAAAAAATCAAAATCCGATCTAGAAGCCTGACCTGCTCCGGTAACTAGATCCGAATTTCTGAGTCGGCCTTCGGGGTTCTCCATTGTTTGCACCAGCTTCAAACCGTTAGTCGGCCCTTGGTATTCGAAAATTTTTGCCTCGCTTCGGTTTGCAACCACCACCCATTTTTTCTTCATACTGTACCCTCCTATTTATGAAACTGCCCGTCACCGAAAGGTTCGGATTTCGGCCCAATAGTTTTAACCCAAGGAGGAAGACCTATCAATTACTTTTCCCAAAACCATCTTCATGCCCGACTTTTCGAGAATTCTTTGGTGGACTTTTCCGTATTGCTTCTGAGAATTGTTCTCATTCTTGATTGACAGATTTCGAGAAGTTCCAATTTTGAGTTTTAGACTCATTTCAATATCTAAATATAGAAACATGACTCCTACTAATGAGAATTGAGTCTCAACAGGAGAAAACATGAAACGGAACACAACCAAGGCGCTATTGACGATGATTCTAGGAATATCTTTCTTAATGAATTGCGACCAAGGCTCGAAAGAGTCGAACTCTGCACTAGTACTCGGGGCATTAAACAGTGCCTGCGTAGATGCTGCAGTGACAGATGATGAGATTGCAGAAACCGCAATTACTGCAGGGATCAATACTTTCCAATTGATCTCCATCCCAACTGCAGGTGCGGCAAGACATATCAGGTTAGAAGGAGCTCTGATCCAAGCTATAAGCGGACACGGCACCATCTACTTGGCTACCGGATACACAGATTCTCTATCAGGAACTTCTTCCACGCCTACTACTACTGCAGGTGACGGAAGACTCGTAGTGAATATCTACCAAGGCGGGCCGATGGTTTACGCGGGTTATTCCGCGACCACAGCTTATGGAACGGATGATGGAACTGCAACTGCAGCTCTCGGAGGAACCGGGACTAGCTTGTTCTCTTCCTTCACTACTACTGCTAGCGATGTTTGTTTGGATATCAGCGCAGACACAACTCCTAAACTTACAGTCTGGGGAAGCGGTTACAAAGGTGCTAACTGTAAGAAAAGATGCACTCTTACAGAATCCAACGCGATCATCAATAAAGCAGATTGGCCAAGCGGCGCCGGGATCGGTTCCACAGGCAGCACAAGTACATATTACAAGACCGGTAGCTCTGCTTCCGGAGTGACTGCGACTAAGGTAGTAACCTATAGCACTACTGCGCTTTAAGGATTTCAGGCGGTCGGACTCCGGCCGCCTACTGTTATTATTAATTTTTGAAGAAGGGGGATTAAATAATGAAAACATTATATTCAATTTTCATTATTCTCATAGCAACTTTAACCATTTTCTGCGGGCCTAGCACCGGAGGAGACGATGGTCTTGCGATTTTAGCCGCATTGGAAGATGGCGGTAGTGGATGTATTAAGGCCCCCGGAGACACAACCACAACAGGTTCCGGAACCCTCACGACTATTGTTAATGCAACTGCAAGCGGTTGCTGGGTTTATTTAGATCTAAAGGCAGGCGGAGTAGAAACTACTAAGTCCGGAACTTGGGATCTAAAATTTAAAAGATTCGTAATCGGCACGAATAGCGGAACAAGCGGCTCGGGAAATGCAGGCTCTTGTTTTAATGCGGGTGATACAAATTTAGCAAGCGTGACAGGAGGAGATTGTACCCCTGAAGTAGACGAGCTCATGTCCCAAACCGGAGGAGGCGGATTCGGAACTGCAACTGAAAACGCAAGCCCGGCTCTTTGGGATTGGTACGATTATAATGGAACCACTCATATTCTTACTCCGAAATCAAGAGGTTATTTGATCCAAGGATCTGACGGAACTTCCTCCTTCGGGTTGGAGATGACGGATTATTATGACAACGCAAGCACTAGCGGATTTCCTACATTTAAATGGAAGGTACTTCCTTGATGGGGAAGACCATACATAGAACTCTTTATCTGATCTTATTCTCAAGTTTATGTTTTCTAGGAGTTCCTATCTTCTCCCAAGGAGAAGTCCTGCCTGAAAAAAAGACGGAAGAAATAAAAGAAGATTCTGATAAGCCTAAAGTAAATCCGGAAGCTGGAAATAACGATAGAGGTTCCATTATCACTGTTACCGGTACTCGTAGAAAGGGCTTTTTAAAAGATTCCACAATCACTACCGAGGTGATCACGAGAAAAGATATAGATGCCATGGGAGCAAGAGATATCTCCCAAACTCTTGGTAACGTTCCAGGTATCGAAGTTCGGCCCGCACAAGCTGGAGAAAGAGGGTCCACAGTTCGTTTACAAGGTCTCGCGGGTCAAAACGTTTTGATTTTAGTGGACGGACAAAGAACTACAGGACGTTTCAGTGGTTCCATTGACTTAACCAGATTTAAAGCGGAAGATATAGAAAGAATCGAGATCGTAAAAGGTGCGTCATCCGCTCTTTACGGTTCGGATGCGATTGCAGGTGTAATCAACATCATCACTAAGGAACAAAAAGATCCTTACTCCGCAAACTTCAGGACTTTTATGGGTGGAGGAAATCCCACCTACTACGGGACCGGAACAGAATTCCGTAACTATGCATCGGTAGGAGTCCGTAAAGGGATCGTCTCAACTAACTTTACCGCCGGTTGGCATAGAGGAGATGGTTACGACCTAACTCCGGATGCTACCCTGGGACCTAAAAATGGAAGAATAGAAAGTCTCTCTCCTAGTTATTCTCCATTTCCGGTAGACACTCCTCTCTGGACAAAACTTTATATTTATCGCAAAAAACTTCCTTATGAGGGTCCTTTAGAATCTACTTCAGGTAGTGCATTTGAAGATATAAACGTTTCCAACAAAACCACTTTTGATATATCAGAAACCTTTAAAATAGGTTTCCAATTCTATTATAGATATCTGAATCAAAACGCAGTAGATGCGGTCCCTCCAAGAGGAGTATACGATAGAAGCAACAAAACTCATGACTTCATGGGCGCGGTCAATGCAGATTGGGAAATTACTAAAACATTAAACCTAAACGTAAACACTAACTATGCCAGATTTTTTGATACTTATACATACGACCAAAGAAAGTCGGACGCTCAAGATAAAAGGGAGAAGCTGGACAACGCTGTCACAGAAGTTAGAACCCGTTTAGACCATAGAATCGCAGACGGACATGTCATCTCCTATGGTGCAGAAACTTTAATAGACCAATTTTCCTCTGCAAGGATAGCTCCGGACTGTAAAAGAAATTTTCCATATATCTGCGCGAGCGATATCCTTGGAACGGATACGTACCAAACCCAGAATGGATACGCTCAAAGACAAAGAAATGCATTTTATGTGCAGGACGAATGGAGAATATCCAATGCTCCAAGGATCCAAATAGTACCCGGGATACGCTCCGACCACGACTCCATTTACGGAGGACAAATCCTTCCTAAATTAGCGATTCGTTACGATGTAACTGATAAATTCCGCATTAGAGCTGCCAACGGTTTAGGATACAGAGCTCCCAGCTTCCAGGATCTATATTATAATTTCATAAATCCAGGTGTGGGTTATAGAGTAGCGGGGAATCCGGATCTAAAGCCTGAACTTTCTCGCAGTTATAACTTGGGAGGAGAATGGGAACCGAACAAAGTGTTCTGGTTCAGCTTTAACTTCTTCTATAATAATATCGATAACTTGATCGGATTTAGGACTAATCCTACAAGGGACGCATCCGGATTACAGATCTTTAATACATCCAATTACCAAAAGGCTCTTACAAAAGGATTCGAATCCTCCGTAACCCTTAGAGTTCATCAGAATGTCTCCTTGGGCGGCGGTTATACGTATACGGATACCAGGGATGAACTGACCAATCTTCCTCTAGAAGGAAGAGGTTATCATAGATGGAATGCGAATATACGTATAGATCACCAACCTAGCGGATTCAGCTTCTCATTGTTTGCAGTGATCTTTGGAAAACAACCTTATTACTGTCAAAAAAATCCTCTCTGGTGTGATCCTCAGTTGCCTACGGAATTATCTACGCTTAGTGCTCAGCTTACTACGCAAGCAACGAATACGATCAATGCATTATTCGGAAATATTCCCGGAGGGATCCAAGAATATTGCACGGAAAGAAACTTATCTTACTGTACTACTGGACCTACTTACGGCGTAAGAATGGTGAACGCTCATACCAATTTGAATATCAGAGTTTCTCAAAAAATATTAGGAACATTTGAAATATTCGCAGGTGTGGATAACCTTCTAGATACTTTCGATCTGACTTATAATCCGCAAAAACCTAGATTCTATTATGTGGGGATAGATGGACGGTTCAGTGCGGGCTCGGCTCCTGCAGATTATTCTTCGGCTCCGATACCTTCTTCTTCACCTGTACCGGGGGTTCGGTAAAAACAATTAAAATGGGAGAACCAATATGAAAAAACTCATAACCTTGGCTTTGTTCCTTTGTTTACCTGCATCAATTTTTGCGGAAGCAAAGGATCTTAAGATCGTAACATTAAACGGAACCGTATCGGAGATCGTTTTTGCATTAGGAAAAGGTAAACTAGTAGTAGGAAACGATACCTCCTCCCTCTATCCTCCGGAAGCATTAGCACTTCCTAAAGTAGGTTATCAAAGAATGCTTTCTGCAGAAGGTATTCTATCTTTAAAGCCTAATTTAATCCTTGGATTAGAGTACGCAGGCCCTCCTGAAGTAATTGAACAACTTAAATCCGCAGGTTTAAAAGTGATTATCTATCCTGGCCTTCCCGGAGTAGAGCCTGCATTAAATAATATTCTTGCGATTGGAAAAGAGATCGGAGCCGAAAAAGAAGCCCAAAAGCTCGTACAAGATATTCGCAAAAAACATTCCAAAATTGCGGAGAAGGTTTCTAAATTAAAATCCAAACCAAAGGTTTTATTCGTATATCATAGAGGAACCGGCCTCGCACAAGTTTCTGGAACAGAAACACCTGCAGACGAAATGATCCGACTCGGCGGAGGAATCAATGCAGTGAGCGGATTCACAGGTTTTAAACCGATCACTCCGGAAGCAGTCATCGCAGCACAACCCGACATCATCCTAATTCCAAGCAGAGGTTTAGAGAGCCTTGGTGGAAAAGACGGAGTATTTGCGCTTCCAGGTGTAAAGGATACTCCAGCCGGAAAAAAATCCAGAGTAGTTGCGATAGACGATCTAGTTCTTTTAGGTTTTGGCCCAAGACTTGGTCAAGGTATCGAAGAATTATTCGAATCATTCCATCCTAAAACAACTGATAAAAAATGATCGTATCCTCTCTGGAAACTTCTTCGCCTAAATTAGAAAGTAAAGGGGAAGAGAAGAAGAAAAAAATCCCGCCTATAATCGTATATGCGGCGTTAGCTGTTGGACTTTTCGGAATAAGTATACTTTCCCTGAAATTCGGATCTATCCAACTTTCTATCGGAGAGATCCTGAAAGTATTGGTTTTAGGACAAGATTCCTTATCCGAGTTGGAGGTCCCACATTCCATTTTAGTCTGGAATTTGAGAATGCCTAGGCTCGTGTTGTCCATGTTAGTCGGTGCCAGTCTTGCTTCTGCGGGAGTTTGTATACAGGGATTATTCCGAAATCCGTTAGTTGAACCAGGATTTATTGGAGTAAGCCCTGGAGCCGCATTAGCTGCTTCCACTTGGATCGTATTCTCCGAAAAAATCCTAACATTCTTCCCTGCTGAACTGAGAGGAAAAGAAAGTTTTCTACTACAGTTATGCGCCTTTGCCGGAGCACTTTCAGTTTCCTTCTTCTTGCATGTAGTTTCCAAAAGAGAAGGAGGAGGATTCTCTTTAGTTTTGGTACTCGCCGGAATTGCAGTAAATGCAACTGTAGTTTCTCTCTTAGGATTTTTATCTTATCTAGCGGATGATACTCAACTTAGGAACCTAACCTTCTGGAGTTTGGGAAGCATGGCAGTCGCGAGCTGGCATAAAATTTATCTATTAGGTTTGGTTCTTCTGATCGTTGTCCTTTTCTTTCCCGTATTAGCGAGAGGTTTGGATGCATTAGCATTGGGAGAAGCGGAAGCTTTTCATATAGGTTTTAAGGTGAGAAGGATCCGAAATCTTACAATCGTTCTAGCAAGTCTGTTAGTAGGCGTAAGTATTTCAATCTGTGGAAATATAGCATTCGTAGGTTTAATCGTTCCTCATATTTTAAGAATGGTTTTAGGGCCAGGGCATAGAACGTTATTACCTGCTTCTTTATTCGGAGGAGCACTTCTTCTTGCAATCGCAGACTTAACTGCACGAACTATCGCATTCCCTTCCGAACTCCCGATCGGTATTATTGCCGCCGGAATAGGTGGTCCATTCTTCTTATTTTTGATCTTACAAGCGAAACGTAGAGAAGGAGAATTTAGATGAGCCTAGTACTATCAGATATTTCCTTATCCAGAGGAGGAAGGTTCTTATTATCGGGGGTCAACTTAAGCTTGTATCCCGGAGAGCTCTTGATCGTGCTCGGTCCGAACGGAGCAGGAAAATCCACATTATTGAAATTATTCTCAGGAGAAATGTCTCCAGACAAAGGATTGGTGCTATTGGATGGGATCCCTTTGTCCGAATATGATTCGGAAGATTTGGCGATGCGAAGAAGTGTTCTCTCCCAAGAATCAGAGATCCATTTTCCATTTATCGCGGATGAGATCGTTCGAATGGGAAGGTCCTGCTCTAAATTAAGAGTTCCTAAACCGTTAGAGGATCAAATCACTGAAGATGCATTTCGTGCGGTGCATCTAGGTAAAAGAGAAAGATTCCAAACATATAATAAACTTTCTGGGGGAGAAAAACAAAGAACCCAGATGGCAAGAGTCTTAGTTCAAGACAAGGAACCCACGCAAAGAGAAAGTTATGTTCTTCTGGACGAACCGGGAGCCTCTTTAGATCCGAACAGAATACACTCTTTATTAGAAAAAGCGAAACAACTTAGTAAAGAAGGAAGAGGAGTCCTCTGCATTCTTCACGACCTGAACCTTGCCCTGAGATATGCGGATCGGATCGCAGTATTAAAAGAAGGTAAAATACTAGCGGATGGAGTTCCTGAGAACATTCTGGATGAGGACTTTGTCTTAGAACATTTCTTATTAAGAACCCAAAAAGTCCCTTTCCCGGAAGGAGGACATTACCTCATCCCACTCGGTCCCGCAGAACCAAACACAATCAACACCTTACCAAATACATTAGATGCTAAAGGAGCCAAAGAAAATGTCCATCGCTGAATCGTTAGAAATCGAGAATATCGTCAAAGATTGGAAGCAGATCAAAGAAACACAACCTCGCCTTAGAATGAGAGAGATCGCCTCCAAACTGAAAACTTCGGAAGGTGGACTACTGGCCGCCTCCGAAATTTCCAAGACGGAAGGATTCCCTCAAGTTTCTTCCCTACAAGCTAATTGGGGAGAATTATTCGCAAAATTCGGAGAATTGGGCCATGTAATGGTCCTCACTCGTAACGAAGCTTGCGTACATGAAAGAAAAGGAATATTCGAAAAAGTAAGTTCCGGTCCCGGTCATATCCTAGTAGTCGGAGCAGATATTGATCTCAGACTTTTTCCTGGAGTTTGGAAATTCGGATTTGCTGTAGAAGAACCTAAACAGGATTCCACGCAAAGATCATTCCAATTTTTCAGTGAAAATGGAGAAGCGATGTTCAAACTTTTTCTTACGGACAGATCAAACATATCTGCTTGGGAAAAATTAAGATCAGAATTCAAAAACGGATCTCCGGACTTCTCCCCTTTATTCTCTTCCGAGAACAAAAAAGAAACTGCGACATCAGAAAAAAAAGAGATTAGCTCCGAAACCAAAGAAGAATTCTTAAACGACTGGGGAAAATTAGAAGACACTCACGAGTTTTTCCCTCTATTAAAAAAACATGGCGTCTCCAGGATCCAATCCATGGAGATCGCAAACGGAAAATTCACTAAGTTCGTAGAACCCAAAGCAGTACTGAGAATGTTGGAAATGGCTTCCTTGGACAGGACTCCGATCATGGTTTTTGTAGGAAACCCCGGATCTATCCAAATTCATACGGGAGAAGTCACCAACATTAAGGTTTTAGAATATTGGTGGAATGTTCTGGATCCGGAATTCAATCTTCACTTAAGATCTGATCTGATCTCTAAGGTTTTTATAGTGGATAAACCTTCCAAAGACGGAGCAATCCATTCTATGGAAGTATATGATGCTGAGGGAGAATTGATCGTTCAGTTTTTCGGGAAAAGAAAACCGGGACAACCGGAAAGAACCGATTGGATAGGTCTATTGAACAAGGTATCAGAACCGGTCTAAATATAGAACAATCGTTAACTCTTTCGGAATATTAGAAAGAGTTAACGAAGTTTTCTTTAAACACTCTTATGTGTTTCTATATAAAAATCCGCCGAGATACGGCCGGATCCGTACAAAGAAAAGTGTAAAAGTAAAAGTAGGATCATAGATGCATAAGGCAGATTTGATCCTGCGGACACAAAACCTTCTCTTGCATGGATGAACAAAACGGCCCCGACTAGTACAGGCAATTGTAAAATCGCGGAAAATCTAGTAAGAAGTCCTACCATCAGCAGCACACCACCACAAATATGAGCAATTACTATATAATGAGCTAGTAATGTAGAAGCATAAGGAGCATTATTCAATTCCATGAGTCGGATGAGCGCATCCGTATCCGCAAGAAATGCTAATCCCTTATACACCAGAACCCCGCCCAAATATACGCGGACCATATCGATCCACCAATCCCGATGAGTCTCTAACCAATCATGCCATCTTTCCATACGGACCTCCGTCCTGCGATGGAACATTCTAACTCTCTTTTTTTGAAATGCAAGATCTCTTGCAAAAAAGAGTTCTAATATAATCGAACAATCGTTTATTAATATTTGTTTAAACTCATCCGAAAGGATTATTTACAGAATAACTTTCTATTCTCTAATCTGCATCGGGCAGTTCTGCCTGCTTTTGTATACTTTCCGTTCCCGTTGCCTTCTGCAGTAAAGGATCCGGTAAAAACAGAACCATCTCGAAACACATAACGTCCCGCACCCGATTTTCTATCTTCAGACCAGTTACCTTCGTATCTGTCTCCGTCTGAATATGCTAAGGTCCCCCAACCTTCTCTCATCTCTCCTGAAAATCTGCCAGAGTAAACGTCTTTTGTATCGTAAACATAGACACCTTCTCCGTTCTTACAATTTCCTTTTTTACATCCGGAAGAACCGCTTGCAAAAGATCTTAAACTTACTGCAGGAGCTGGCTCCGGTTTTCTTTCGATAGGTTTGCCGTCAGCATCCTCGTCGAAATATTCTCTTGAAGAAACATCAGAATCCTGGTCCCTATCATCCGCTTTCTTTTTGGGTTTTAATCTTTCGATCTCTGGGTTGGACTTTGGTTTCGGTTTGGAACAATCGGAAAAGAAGAAGTAGCTGGAAAATAAGAATACGGATAAGGCAATCGAACTGCAAATTTTTTTGATCATTCTGGATCCCGGATTCCCTACAGAGAGCCCGGGAAGATCAGAATGTCAATAAAGTTCTAAGACTGTTTTTCCAAAACAAGCAGAGTGATCTCGGAAGGAGCTCCTATTCTCAATGGAGGTCCCCAGTATCCTGTCCCTCTACTCACATAAAGTTGAGTATCTTCCCATTTACTAAGGCCTGCCACAAACTTTTGGAATAGATGGATGAACAAGTTTCCAGGAAAATACTGACCACCGTGAGTATGACCGGAGAGTTGAAGATCGTAACCCGCCTTAGCAGCTTCGAAAATCGAATTAGGTTGGTGAGCGAGTAAGACCTTATAATGAGCATCTTCAATTCCGAGAGAAGCCTGTTTAGGATCTGTTCTATGACCAGGGATTACCGTATGTGCCTTATAGTCTGTCACACCGGCAACGGCAATTTTTGCACCATTATGATCTATTAGTTTATTCTGATTTAATAATACATTAATCCCGAGATCTTCTAATTCTCTGATCCAAGCAATGACTCCTGAATAATACTCATGGTTTCCAGTTACGAAGAATGTACCGTACTTGGATTCCAGATCCTTCAGGGGAGAAACATGATGTTTTAACATATTCACCGTTCCATCCACCAAATCTCCAGTGATGGCAACGAGATCCGGTTCCAAAGAATTTGTCTTAGAAACTACACCTTCTAAAAAGTTTCCTTTGATGGTAGGTCCGATATGAATATCGGAAAGTTGCGCAATCTTAAAACCGTTCAAACCGTCAGGCAGATCTTTCACCTTGATCCTTACATGTTTGACAGTGGGAGTTTTTTTAGCCTGGTAAAATCCGAAAGCTGTTAAGCCTCCTGCTATTCCCAAAAGTGTAAAAGAAGAGATCCTAGCTAAAAAATCCCCTCTTCCGAATCTTTCCGACCCTAATAATGCCTCCGTTTCGGCTGATGCGACAGAAATACTTTTTGCTTGAAGAAGGTCCGAAAGAAAAATAACGCCTTTCCAAACCAAGTTTCCCAGGTCCTTGAAGACGACGAAGGAAACAAGGATAGTCGCAAATCCCAAAGTAGTAAAAGCGGAGTAAGCCCAGAACTTCTGCCAGCGGCTTTCTCTAAAAAATAAACTTAAAAGGTAAGCGCTAGGGGTAAGAAGGACCAGAAAAACCACCCCAATCCAGAGAGAAACCTTTTGAAAAGTTTCTAGTTCGAAAGGTGCGATCAAACGGCTGGTCGCATAAGAATAACCCATCAAAAGAATTACGGTAAAAACACTGAGAAAAATCACTAACCTTTGCAAATCCAACTCCATACCCAGACTCATATATCCGACCGAAAAAAAGGGTGGGAGTTCCTCTAAAAAACGTCTTTCTCACATTTTGTTCCGGCAGAAAACGACAATCCGTTGACTTACTCGCCGATCCATGAGAGTCTTGCCCCATCTATGTCCACTATTGACTCGGAAGCCAGAAAATACAAAAGCCTACTGAATACGAGTACGATCCTAAACGCCAATCTAGACCTTTACCAACTTCTACCTTTGATCATGCTGTATTCCAAAGATCTGTTGGAAGCGGAAGCAAGTTCCCTATTTCTCTTAGAAGAGAAGGACGGATTTTTATACTGTGAAGTTGCCTTGGGCGAAAAAGGAGAGATCATCCAAAAATACGCAAGGCTGGAACCCGGACAAGGGATCGCGGGCTGGGTGGCCAAAGAAAAGAAAGCAATCATACTTGAGGATGCTTATACGGATCCGAGATTCAATCCTGCCTTGGACCAAAAAACTGGATTCAGAACCAGGTCACTCGCATGTGTTCCTTTATACATCGCGGATAAGGTAATCGGAACCTTAGAGATCCTAAATAAATCTCAAAACAGAAGTTTTGAAAGTTCGGATCTCGAAGTGCTTAATTCACTTTCCGAAATGGCTGCAATCGCAATCAAAAACGCACAAGCCCATGAAACTCTAAAGAAGAGAGTGTTGGAGCTGCGACTACTTTACGAATTCGAAAAATTAACAGTCGCAGAAAAGAGTATCAGCGAATTAGGAAATTGGCTTCTAGACAAAGTACTCGAATTCTTAGAAGCGAAAGCAGGAACAATCTACTTAGCGGACCCAACATTGGAAGTGTTACGGGTCCTAGCCGCAAGAGGAATCCCGGAAGAGGCCATCCATAATATACAAGTCCCCTACGGAGAAGGAATTTCAGGCTGGGTTGCCAAAGAAAAACAAAGTCTACTCATCCAGAACCTAGAGGAAGATCCAAGATACGATAAAAGTGCTAAATATAAATTTGAAGCAAACTCGCTCATCTCTGCTCCATTACTTTTCCGGGGAGAATTATTAGGAGTTATCAGCGTAAACAATAAGTATTCCGGATTTGCATTCACACATGCAGATTTAGAAATGTTAGGTGCGATCGCAAATAGACTCAGTGTTACGATCAAAAACGCAAATCTATTCCATAAAGTCCTAGATACGGATAGAGAACTTAAACGTGCCAGGGAAGTAATGCATAAGATACTTCCTTCTAGTCTTCCTTACGTGGGCGGCTTGGAATTCGGAGTGCAACATATTCCGTATGACAACGTAGGTGGAGATTTTTATAATATTCTAAAGTTAGATGAGAACCGCAGTGCTGTTTTGATCGCTGACGTTTCCGGCCACGGACTTTCTGCTTCGGTCGTGGCCACAGTAATCCATACTGTTGTAAGCACATTCGATGCGGAAACATTAGGAAGCCCATCCAAATTTTTTACAGCGCTCAACTATGCATTGTATAATAAATTAGCCGGAAATTTCCTAACCGCTTTTTATGCGATCATCCATACCGGCACAAATACAATGTCCTACACTAATGCAGGCCATAATCCTCCGATCCTATACAGAAGATCGGAAGGAAGTTCCTTACATTTAGAAACAAAAGGAAAACTAGTCGGAGTGATCCCGGATCTATTCTTCGAAGAATATGTAACCGCTTTCCAACCTCAAGACAGATTGGTATTATACACTGATGGACTCACCGAACATTCCAACTCGGATAGGACCAGAAGGTATAGTGAAGACTTGCTTACTCTAGCAGTTCGCAATCACTCTCAATCCCATTCTGCAGAAGCAGCGGAAAGTTTGATCAAAGAATGTAGGACCTATTGCCATAGATCGGATTTCGAAGACGATGTTACTCTCTTGATCGTAGACAGAGTTTAAGGTTACCGCTCGAGATCTACAAATCGATACTATATTTATAACTTAGAAAATCTAGTAATCGCTTCCGGAACAATTCCGAAAACATGATCCATTGCGGCTAATCTCCAATCTTCTCGGTTCGGATAGAACATTTGCTTAAATTCTTCTCTTACCTTATCCGCTTCTATCTCGGATTTCGAACCGTGGAATCGGATACGATTCTCACTGATCATTAAAAAACTTCCACGGATAGCACCCATCACATTCAGGTTCCCGAAAGTTCCTAATTCGACAGTGATCGGGAATAGATCCTTTTCCTTTGTTAGAATTTTACCGAAGAAATCCGTAAAATCGCCGGAGGTCCGATAGAAGTCCTCTTCTCCTTCGTTTAAAAGAAGGCCAAAATCTCCGAAAACCTTATTAAGATTTTTATCCGTCTTAGAACCACTTTCCGCATTATGCATTAGGCTAAGTCCATTCTTCTCTCCATAACCTGTATGGAAGTCCAGGATCAAAATACGATCATATGGTTTTAAGACTTTTTTGAAATATTTTCTTAGAACTCGGACAACAGGCTCAGGCTTTCTGCCGCCGTAATAGATACCTTTTGGAAATTCATATTGGCCGTTTACTGCAGCATCCAAAACATATTTGGCTCCAAAGCGGATGACCACTCCTAAAAATCGAATAACGAAGAATATATACTCGAATAGAAAATTACCGAACTCGGAGCCTGGATTTAAGAAACTTTGGATCTTTCTATACTTTTTATTTTTGAACTTCTTGTGTAACTTTTCCCTTTTTAAAGCAAAGTTACGGTTTAAATCCACATTCCTTTCATTTACTCTTAGAAAATTTTTGAAGCCATGTGCATTGATCCCATGTAAAATGAGAAAATCAGAATTCTTAGGAAGTTTATAAGTACCTTTTTCATCTAGTAGAAATTCCTCAATCCATCTACGCTGGAATGCAGAACCGGCAAATCCTTCCACTCCGTGAATTCCCGAGCTCATAATGACTAGACGTTTTGCAGGCTTTTTCTTTTCTCCCAAACAATAAATATCCAGCTCTCCCCCGTCTTTTGGGATCTCCAGACATTCATAGTTGAAACGAGCAAATTTTGATTTTAACTGTTTTTTATAGGATAAGAATGCCTTTCTACAGGCCTCGTAGGTTTCCAGATAGTACGATAATACGTCCACTGAATTACGAACATACTTAACGCCGTTTTCAGGTCCAAAAAAAATTTTACCTTTAGATTACGATTCGATGAAAAGAAGAAGGTCCGCTGACTCTAACTATCCCCTTCGCATGGCTCCCCGCGCTCAAACAAAAATGCTCTATTTATTAAATAATTATAATATTCTAAACATAAAGTAATGCGCGTTACTTGAATCTATCACTTCCGTGATAAACAGAATGAAAATATGATTTAACCCTTAAGAACTATAACTCCAAACTTGTTATCAATCGCTTGTTATATTACATGATATTTTTTTAAAATAATTTTTTAACTATAGTGAAATGTGTGAACCTCCTCATCGGTCTAACCTAGTACCTTAAGGAGGTATGAACATGGATACAGTGACCATCTTCGCATTGGCGCTTTTGGCTGTCCCTGTGTTTGCCCGGTTTGCCCGAGTATCCAAGGATGCGATGAATCGTTATCACCTAATCGGATTGGGAGGTCTCTTCCTAATTCTTGGTGAAGCTACGAAGATTACTGCGACTAAAGTTACACCTATAGCAGCAGTTCTTCCTATGATTGACATCGCAACTGCGATCCTAGCTTACGCGGGGGTACTTTTCGGGGTAGTATGGCTATCGCTCTACTACGTAAAACACCCGAACGAAATCTAAAAAGAATCCTCCTAATTGAAAAGGAAAAGAAGGCGGGACATGTTCCCGCCTTTTTTAGTTGGAAAAGATAAAAGAAGAATTATCTCTGGAATCTGTGAGCCTAGAATTCAAACGCCCGGATACCAAACACTCCATCCTATATGTAGCCGATCCGGTTTGTGCCTGGTGTTACGGTTTTTCCCCTGTTTTCGAAAAGATCAGGGAAAAATACTCCGACAAGATAGAATTCACGTTAGTACTCGGCGGATTAAAATACGGACCCGATGTAGAAGACTTCAATGAAGATGTTACCGAAAAACTGAAATACTTATGGAAGGAAGTGGAACGGATCTCCAAAAGAAATTTCCACCATGATATACTCCAAAATCGAAATATAAAATACGATTCCGAACCGGGCTCAAGAGCGGTAATCACAGCACAAAGGATCAATCCTAGTTTATCTTTTGCCTTTTTAGATAAGTTGCTGGAAAGTTTTCATTCTAAAGGAAAAGATCCAAATAATTTCGAAACATACGCGGAGATTGCTTCCGAACTTTCTCTCCCTTTGGATGAATTCAAAGAATTGTATTATCGAGAAGAGACTCTCTTAGAAACTAGAAATGATTTCAATTATGGATATATATTAGGCGTAACTGGATTTCCTTGTTTGGTGTTTTCTGATGGTTTGGACAGAGGGATCTTAACCAAAGGATATTCTTCCTTTGATGAAGTGGATGGACTTTTAGGGGATTATTTCAGATCGATAGGGATTTTTTGATCCGAAATAGTATTTTTAGATTATTTCCCACTAGTAGGAAACTTTTCTAAAATGATCTGTATGTCTTTTTCTTTACCTATTTCTAAAATTGTACTGATATATTTTTTTAAACTAACTTTAGGAAGTTGTCCTGAGACCAATAATTTGGTCATCGCCTCGCTGCCTACAGACGACTTGATCCTAACATAATAATTCAGTAAGACCTCATCCAGCCCTGGGTCCTTATTCAATAAGCGAATAAACCCAGATTCATATTCTTTTTCTTTGGCATAACTAGTGTAGCCGTAACGGATCTTAGTTTCAAATTCATAAATGATCTTTTTCTTCTTATCAGTGGTCTTTAAATATAAATTCACCAGGTCCACAACCGGATCTGCTTTACCTGAGTGTAAAAGAGTACTAATATAAACATCTTCCGTTTCTTTGGAAACTTTTTCGGAAGCTAAAATAGAAACTATAGCAGAAGTTCCCGATAAAGAACCAGATCTCACGAAATATCTGCCAAGAGCCCGATCCACTTCTAGGTCTCTATTCAAAAAGGTAATTAGATAAGAATCATATTTTAATCCATCCTTTACAGATATGCTATCTGCCATACGGATCAAAGACAGATAAACGATCTCTGGATCCGTGCGAAATTTTTCGATTACCTTCTGACTCAATTCAGGAGGCCAATTATGGACCGGGATCTTTAATAATGCCAGAATGGTAGCTCTGTCTCCGGATTCTAAAGCCTCGTAAACAGTCTTTTTAGGAACTGGGTTCGATTCGATCCTGGACCGATCCACGTTACCGTTGATATCGAAAGAACTCCGAGCAAGCAAATCCAAAGTAAATACAATAGGAGTTAATACGATTGATATTGGTAAAAACCCCATATTCGTGACATACCCATTTCCTCTCGGAGTCCATAAAAGAGAAATAGTATCATTGAAAGCATCTGGAATTCTGATGATAGGATGGACTATAAAAAGATCCAGAACGCCGGCAACCAGTCCGAGTGGAATAAAGATGGGGGCAGCTATAATTTTTTTGCCTGTATCCTCCGGGACTAAATTTTCTTCTACCTTTACGACTAACGGCGTATTATTGCGATTAAATACCGCACAATTGGAAAATCCGAGAATGAATATTAAAAAAATTGCAAGTACCTTAGGAAACCAAGAGGCTCTCATATATCGAAACCGCTTCTGCCCAGAAAGGATACTAAAAAGACTAAGGGACTGATCGCAACTTTAGGCAAAAATACAACCGCTTGGAAAACTACCCCTCCGGAAGGATCCTTCCACACTACTTTATATGTATCTTCTATCGCGTCCGGTATTACTGTAATAGGATGGATTATAAAAACATCCAGGACCAAAGAAGTTAATCCTACTGGAATAAAAACGGGAGCTAACGCAATTTTTGCAGGAGCAGATTGGGGATCCACTTTTTCATCCAAGTAAGTAGTGAGTATCCGATTCTCTTTGCGAAAAGAAGCGCAATTCGAAAAACAGATAGAAACTATTAGAATTAAAATAGCCGTCTTTTTCATGGAGGAGGTTGGCTAAAAAGAAGACAGAAGGAAATAAAGATTGTCTACCGTTTTTTAAAAAATAAGGACGAGTTTCCTCGTCCTTTAATGCCAATGTACGTTATCTGACAACGATCAACTTAGTCTCCTCTTCCAAGAAAGCATCCGCAGCTTCGGACCAAGACGCCTTACGTGTGGTGACCTTAGAAGGATCGAAACCTTCTTCTTCTACTAATCTCAAAATTTCAGGGATCCATTCTCTGGATCTCACCCTTCCCAAACGAATTGTGGCTCCATTATTATATAATTCTAAATAAGGGATCGGAATACTATTGGTCCAAAAAATAGAAGCGGATCCAAATTCTCCTTCTATTCCGAGAGATCTAAGACCACAATCCCAACCTTCTGCAGTTCCGTTTGCATCTGCCACAATATCAAACTTGCCAAAACTTTTAGGGAAAGAAGTCACCTGCTCCACTTTCACTCCATAAGATTCGGCGATTTCCAGACGTTTTTTATCTGTGTCTACGTATATAAGATCCGCAGCACCCATATGTTTTGCAAGAGCAGCTGTATACAATCCGATACTGGAAGCAAAACCTCCGAGCACTAACACGGATCTATTCTTATTTTGTTTGAGATGTATCCCTACTAACTTCCATGCTTCTACAATATTATCGCTGATACTTGCGATCGCGGCAGGATCGGTTTTATTAGAAAATGGGATCAGCATTTCTTTTGCATAAGGGACCAAAACCGAATCTGATATCGCTCCGCCAAATTCTTTCGCACCTTTTCCCATTCCATAAGCACTTGTATGGGGAACAGTGCTGCAACTTTTAGTAAGACCACTTTCACAATTCGAACAATGTCCGCAGGAAATTTGGAATGGAACTGCAACACGAGTTCCCTTTGGAAAGAGAGATAATAGCTCTTCGCTTGTTTCGAGTATTTCTCCCACAAATTCATGGCCTAATGGAAAGGGAGGACGGAATAATGTTTGTCCTCTTAAAATGGGAAGATCCAAATCGCATCTGGCAACTGCCAGGGGACGGACCAATGCTTGGTTCGGCCCGGAAAGTTTAGGATCCGGGACTTCTTCCCATTCTACCCTATTTCTTTTAGAAAATAGCAATTGTTGCATGGTTTTCCTCCAATAGACCAATTAGTCTATCCGCAATCGTCCCTATAGAAATAGAATAGACCGATTAGTCTATCATTTTATTTTAGTCGGATGAGCAAACGAAAACCGGAACTGGGTCCCTTCGAAAGAATAGCATCGACTGCTGTTCGCCTGATGTATTCACAAGGATACGCCGGAACCTCTATCAACCAGGTCATCGATGAATCTGAATCACATAAGGCAAGCTTTTACAGATATTTCCAAACCAAAGAAGACCTGGGAAAAGAATACTTAGAGCGTCAAGGCAGGGATTTTCAACTAGGTTGGGAAAGACTCATGGAAAAATCGGAAACTCCAGAAGAGTTTGTACATAGATGGATGGCTCTTTTAAAAAAACAGGTCAAGTCCGGAAAATATTTCGGATGCCCTCTCGCTCGATTTATGGGAAGTTTAGATAAACCGGAACTGGATCTTGCGGAGAGAAGTTCTAGTATACTAGGATCTTGGATCTCTTGTTTGGAAAATTATTTTGAAAAGAATAAGAAAACTTCTATCCTTCCATCAAATTTCGATTCCAGAAAGAAGGCGGAACTATTCTTAAAACTATTTCAAGGAAATTCACAATTTTATGTGATGACCCAAGATCCCAAATATTTTAATGAATTAGAAGAGGAGATGCTTTCAAATCTAAGCTAGGTTTGTTTTTTTAAGGGAGATCTTAACCTTCTTCCCTTTTAATCTTACGATCTTTCCGGGAGCACCCACCACGGTGCAATCATTCGGAATATCATGATCGATGATTACAGCTTCTGCGCCTATCTTAACATTATTGCCTACATGGACAGGGCCTAAAACCGTAGCTCTAGCTCCGATAAGCACATTATTTCCTATAGTAGGATGACGTTTTCCTTGGTGGTTTCCGGTTCCGCCCAAGGTGACTCCATGAAACAGAATACAATCGTCTCCTATCTCCGCGGTCCCGCCTATTACGATCCCCATTCCGTGATCAATGAATAGCCCGCTGCCGATCTTTGCGCCCGGATGGATCTCGATTCCCGTTAGAAAACGATTGAACTGAGAAACAAATCTGGCCAAGAACTTTAATCTTATCTTATATAAAGGATATGCAATATACTTATGCAATAGAATGGAATGCAATCCAGGGTAGAGTATAAATTCCAATCCCCTGGCTGCGGGGTCGTTCTTAAATATTGCTTGGATCTCTCGAATCATTCGTAAAATTGTTAATAGGATTTTTTCTTTTTACGTTCCGATCCGGAATATTCTTCCTTACTTTCTCTTTTGGCTACATAGTTTGCCAAGGTCAGAATGGCTCCTCCCCAGAAAGCTGCCCAAAAACCGGGAACGAATATTTTATCCGGAAATATATTTGCGACCCAGGATAGAACGATCGCATTTACTACAAGGCCTGCAATGCCCAAGGTCAAAAGATAGACCAGATATCCAACACCGAAAGTGACCAGCACCAGAAACCATCTTAAAAGGAAATTTAAAAAGCCGAAGAATAGAACGATTACTATTACGTCCCAAACATTATTGCTGACACGAAAACCCGAATCGATCAGAGGAAAAACGAATACTACTACCAAGGATTGGAGTAAAACGGAAAAAAGAAGTCTGTACATCTATGTCCTTAAACTGTAGAATCTAGGAACTGTCCCAAATGAGGAGGCAATCCACCTGGAGGAACCACCACTGTTTGTGGTTGCACTACGGCGTTGTCCGAAACGGAAGCTACCTCTCTGGGCTCGTCTCCTACCAAGGCAGGAGCCGAAGAATCGGAATATAAAATTTGTCGAGATCCGACAGCCATGTAAGGCATATTCTTCTTCCTTTCTGTTATATTCTTCCTATTAGACGAATTAGAAAAGCAAAATTATGATCTAACCTTCTATAACCAATCCACAATCCAACTTTTCGACCACGAATCCGGTATAGATCAAAGGATAGAGCAAATAAGTCCCAAGCCCTATAACCCAAGCAAATCCAGTGCGAGGAGTATCTCTAACTCCAGTGCTTTGGAAAAACAACCGAACGGATCTGAACGGCTTTTTGCCAGAGTCGGAGAATGGTCCGGTTTTATCAGTGATCCCCAAGCCGCAGTTATGAGTGAGTTTGTTTCCCTCGATGGAGATAAGCACTTCCTTTCTTTCGGATTTGCTCCAGGAAACTCTTCTCGTGACTGTGCCTTCTAATTCCAATTCTTTGGATCTGGCACCGGTCCCAACTAAGATTGGAAATTTAGCGTATTCTCTATCTAATCTTCTATCCTTACCTTCAACTCCTGTAGCAAATGTCGCCATCAAAGTCTTTACATCGTATTCCAAATCATCTTCGAATTGGACGAGTACAGGCATTTCGGATCTTTGCTCTCCGGAAGAAGGCAACTGAACTTCCGGATTTTTCTTTTCCACTCCGGAACAGGATGCGAGTATTGAAAGAACAGATACAAAAAATGTAATGGAATATTTAGAGAATGAATTCATAAAATGTTCAGCGCTTCTATGCTGGCCTCGGAAAGAATTTCTGTCCAGCGAAAATCAAAGCTTGACGAATACAAATCAGCAAAGGTTACAAACAAAACAAGGTTTAGAAATTTATTTCCTATGTCCGACTCTGAATTTGGGCAGGATATAAAATAAGCGCCAATGCCAAAACCCAGATTTTCCAAACGAATACAGATCCTAATTCTATTATCTGTCTACTCTTGTTCTTCTTTTCCGAGAGGAGATAAATCCCTGATATCAAGAGAGCATCAATATTCTCTCTTTTACACGAATGAAGAGGGTAACGTATACAGAACAGACCTAAGTCTTAAGACAAAATACAAAGAAGCATTTACGGATTTGGAAAGATTCGACTCAGAATTTATAAGCCCTCAAAAACAAAAATATACCGAACGGATCAAAGAAGTTTCCTTATATAAATCGGAACTCAAAAAGGACAGTAGTTCTATAATAAGAAAATTAGGAGGAGTTCTTGCTATTGCTGCAATCACTCCTGTTCCATTTGCTTTCGAGACCACTTTAATATTAGGAACCATATACGTAACATACCAAAGAGTTACCGAAACTTCAGAAGCAAAGATCAGAAAAAAACATGTGGAATTCCTGATCAATGAATGTGCTAACTCTGAAGATAGTTTAGAAGATTTTAAAGAAGATCATTTGGATGAATTCGTTTCCCGTTGGAAAAAGGAATTTATGAAGGAATCCAACCATTTTGTGAATGCCGACGATTGGGAAGATGTTCGCTTATTGGATACTCTTATGGAAAAATACCAGATAGACAAGGAATGGCTCAAGATCAACGCCGAATGGGAATGGAGAGCTTCTTCCCAACATTGCCATAGAGAAACTAAAGAGGAAAAAGATAGTCGTATCCATAAGGAAGAAAAGAAATGGAAAAAGAATGGATCCAAGACTGAAAACCGCATTGGACTATCTGAAAAAAGGGGACTCTAATTCAGCTAAGTCCATATTGATCTCTTGGACTGAGTCGGAGCCGAATAATCCTAACGCATTCTTTCATTTAGGAATGTGCCTTTCTCAATTGGGCGAGATGGCCCCCGCAGAATCCGCATTACAAGAATGTATTCGCTTGGAACCTGCGCATGTCCAAGCCTGGGTCGGACTTGGAGTCTTATTTGCCCGCAAAAAAGACAAGCCTAAAGCAGAATTCCATCTTTCCAAAGCATTGGAACTGGATGATAATGATGTATTCGCCAAAAAGAATTTAGCCGCGGTTTATACAGGTGCTTCTAAATTCGATCGTGCATTGGATCTGCTCAAAGATCTTCCCGAATCGGATCTCGCCGATTCCCCTACTCTATACGCATTAGCGATTTGTTATGTAAGGACAAACCGTTTCGAAGAAGCCAGAGAAACTTTCCGTAAATTAGAGATCGTCGGTATACCGGACCAGGTCAAAAAAGAATATCTTCAACTTAAACAATTATTGGAAGAGAAACAATTCGAGCAGGGTGGTATCTGGAGTTTTCTAAAAAAAGAAGAAGATCTATAACCCGCGACAGCGATACGCAGGGTTTAGTCCGAAGGACCGCAGCGCTAGCGCAGCCCGTAGTAGCGCGGCTTCGCGAAGCGAAGAGTCGCCCAATTTTTTTCTTGACTTCTTTTTGCAATTTGCCGAGTCTAAAGGTAAGTATGGCGCAAAATTTCTTCCAAGCTAATATGCTCGGTCTCCTCTTACTCCTTCTTTGGAGTTGAGAGGACGGAAACTTGCGTGTGCAAAAACCCGCCTCTGAGCGGGTTTTTTTGTTTTAGGGCTATTCCCGGCAAAATCTCTCGCATGAGGCCGGAAAAAGAGAGAGCCCAATGGAACAAAAATCAGACGCGATCGCCGCGACACAATATCCTTCTATCCAAGAAATGATCATTCCCGGCCAGGGTTTGAAAACTCCTCTTGTATCTCCATTCTTCATGGACGTTACATTGAGAGATGGTAACCAAGCCTTACGCAAACCTTGGAACCTAGAAGAAAAAGAGATCATATTTAAGAGACTTGTAAAGTTGGGAGTGCAAGGGATAGAAGTTGGATTTGCATCCGCAAGCAAACAAGACTTCGAAGCATGCTCTTATCTTTCTTCTTTAGCCCCGGAGAATGTTGCAATCTCCAGTCTTTCCAGAGCAGTGGAGAAGGAGATAGATCTTTCTTGGGAAGCGATCCGAAAAGCTCCTCGCCCACGAATTCATATTGTTTATCCGATCAGCGATTTTACGATACGGAATGTTTTGGGAATTTCCGAAAAAGAAGTTAAGGAAAATATAATACGATCAGTTTCATACGCACGAAAATTGGCGGGAAATTTCGGAGAAGTACAATTCTCCGGAGAACATTTCGGGGATTCATTGGAGAATATGGACTTTGCTGTGGAAGCTTTCCAAGCGGCTTTAGATGCAGGTGCAGATGTGGTTAATCTTCCGAATACTGTCGAAAGATACAGACCTTATTTGTTCGTCGCAATGGTCCGAAAAGTTGCGGAGTCCTTGCCGGGGGGAAGTAAAATCTCAGTCCATACTCATAATGATTTGGGAATGGCGACCGCCACTACTGTAGAAAGTTTTTTTGCAGGAGCCACTCAATTGGAAACCGCATTAAACGGTTTGGGCGAAAGAGCCGGGAACACAAACACTTACGAAGTTGCGATCGCCCTTCATAATTGTGGAGTCAAAGTGGACTTAGATCTTCAAACGATTTATGAGACGTCTCGGATCGTTTCTCGCATGTCTGGAATTCCTATCCCGGAAAAAGCTCCTTTGATCGGAGAAGATGTGGTTGCTCATCGAAGTGGGATCCACCAGGATGGAGTTTCCAAAACAAAAGACATGAAGAAGGGAGCATATCGTGCTTTTGATGCAAACTTGATCGGAAGACCTGAAGGAGATAGGATCGCTTTTACAAGCCAATCAGGTAAATCCGCAATTTATGAAATCCTAATGCAATCAGGGATCTCGGTTTCTAAGGAAGAAGCATCTAAATTGCAGCCTATCTTGAAATCCATCTCCGAAAATTCTGGAGGAGGAGAATTGTCGATCGAGGAGATTAAGATGGAATTGAAAAATCTTCGGAGTTTAGAAGTGTCGGATCGAAAAAAAATTTCTATAGATTAACTTGGGAATCCGGAAGAATAAAAATAAGTATTTTCAATCGGTTTTAGCTGACGGAAATTGGTTCGTAATTTTCCTATGAATCTTCTCAGATACGGAACCGAAAGAAAGTCCTGGATTTTATTCTTAGTTTCTCTAATCTATTTAATAACACTTTCCGGAATCCAATATATAACCCTTCAAATCGAATGGCATGATTCAGGATCGATCTTATATGCACTTGCAACTCCAAAATCAGTCGGATATTTTTGGTCTTATGAATTTGGCGTTCCATTTCTCCAAGAACATAACTCCTACATACTCGGTTTACTTTCCTTTCTTTTCCATTTCTTTCCTTATCTAGAGTTATGGCTAATTCTGCAATGTTTTAGCATATCCTTCGGTATCGTATTGCTGGAGCGTTATTTTTCAGAAATAATGCCGGAGTTTGAATATTCCTGGGTTTTAAGTCTAACATTTCTGCTCAACCCATATGTAACTCATGCACATCTTTATCCTCATTTTGAGAATCTATGGATCCCTCTCTTTTCGGGTTTTTTACTTTATGCGAATCGAGGTTCTTTTTTAATCTCTCTTCCCTTTCTTTTACTTGCATTGATGGTCAAAGAAGACGCCTGGATCTATGCAATAGGAGCAACTTCTCTACTATTTAGAAGAGTCCGAGGAAAAACATTAGCACTCTATTTTTTTATAATATTACTATATGTAGGGATCGTGCTAGCCTGGTTTACCCCGACATATTTTCCGGATAAAGTATCACATTTCTCCGATAAATGGGGAAAAAGTAAATCTGAGCTCTTGATCGATCTATTCCAGAATCCTTTTTCTTACCTCAAGCTGCTAATTTCCGGACAATTCAAATATCTATTTGTAAGCGTATTATGTTTACCGATTTTTTCCGGTTGGAGAATTCTTCCAGGAGTTGTCGTGGCAGGGCTCTGGATGTCTTCTATATCCTTGGATAGAGCATTTCTTTCTTTTTATTTTGGGCTTCCAGCTATATTACTATTTTATTATTCGATTCCTTTCGCGATCTCAAACTTTTCCGATCGACTTACCAAGTTTGGAAAAGATAGAAGATGGATACTTCTTCCCACGATCGGGCTTATCCTAATATCGATCTTCCTTTTACTTTTCCCCGGGAATTATAGTGGTCGCGGACCTACGGTCGCCAAACTGATAAAGAGAGGGAAAGCCAATACCTTAAATTCGATCCGTGATACTTTCACCTTAGTTCGTTTAAGGTCCGGATGTGAAGAAAAGGTTTTCGCTTCCTTTTCTTATGCTGCGTACTTGTTTTGTGGAAACGACATTAAGATGCCTTACCATGATTGGAAAAAAATCGAGTCCGGACAATGGTATCCGGACTTGATCGTTCTGCGTAGCCCAGAAGAAGAATTAGTATCTGCTAGCAAATCAGTTAGCGAAATGATCCTTTATTTCGATAAGAATCAATTATATCGAAAAGAAGATTACGGATCTAGAATACTTGTATGGCGGAAGATAGCGCCTTAATGAGTTAGTTACCGCTGCAGTATTTTTTTCCAAAGGAACCGGATACACATTTTCCAGATCCGATACAATCTCCATCATGATTGCATTGTTTTCCTGATTTTCCACTGCTCCCGTGGTCGAATTCTGGTTTTTTAGTACAAACCCCGCCTGTACATTGTAATCCGAATCCGCATTGGATATCACTCGTGCAGGAATCTCCTTTATCTCTATCTCCTGCAAACACCCCGAAAGTGAAAAAAGCTAATATAGAAAACACCAAAATGTAACGCATAAATTCTCCTTTATTTCCTACATTTTCATTTTTCAAAAATTCTTTTCAAGGAAATCTTTTCGATTCGGACTCCTGATTTTCCTTCTACAAATACTCTGAATTCCAAATCATCCACAATAGGACGTTTCACTTCAAATAATAAAGTTTGAATACTATCCCTATCACCTTTTTGAATTTCTAATAACCGATCTGAACCATGCTTACATACAACATCGAACTCCGCATTCTGTAGGTTTTTTCCGATAAATTGTAGCTCATATTTTCCACTCGGTAAGGTAAGGTATGGACCGTAAACAAGAGGACCGCGGTGCCTTGTTGCTGAAATTGTTCCGTCTTCTTCTATCTTGCCGACTTTAGATAGAAATCCTCCTTCGGCCGGATTCCATTCCATTTCGATCGGTCCGTTAAAAGAAATTTTATCCGATATTTCGATCCTGAAAACTTGGAGATTCAAGTTTTTATGATATAGAAATTCGGGAAACCTTTGTACTGATTCGATAGGAAATCGTCCTCTTAAATCTAGATTTGCTACTTTATAGAATTTTAAACTATCTTTGTAACCTGAAAAATCTCCATTCTGTATGATGTAGACCTTTTTTCCCAATTTCAGAAGTTCCGGAACCTTTTTCAGAAATTCCAAAGAATCTTTGACTATGAAAATATTTCTGCCATAAATATAACGCAGCGGACTTGCGATTGATCTTTTAGTAGTAAAGTATACACTTTCGTCGATTGGCATTACTTTGGAGAATTGACTATAACCTTCCAAATAAGATTCCATCATTGGTCGAAACAAAATCAAATTCGACCTCCAGATAGTATAAGCAAGTCCAGATAGGAATCCTAAAATTAGGACCGAAGTTTTCCATTTCTTGTCTAAGACCGGAACCGATCGGATCCCCAAGAAAGAACCCAAAATCGCGAACGGAATAGAAATAATGACCCATCTCCTAGTGGCCCAAAAATGATCAGGGGCAATTTTCGGATCTAATAAATATAAAAACAATAATAGAGAACCTGCAAAGAATAAAAAAGAAGTTCGAATTCCCTTCCTTCGAAATAAGAAAAGATCAAATGCGAAAGGAAGGAAGATGAACAACCAAAATGGAACATACCAAAAGAAGGTCAGAAGGGAATTTACTGCTCTATACTGAGATAATGTAGAGTTGTTCAACTCATTTACGAAATTTGGTCGAATGAAACAAGCAAATCCAATCAAAGCGATAAAAAATAGCCATGTAAGAATACGCAGAAACTTCTTCTTCTCCTTTAACCAGACTCTTAGATACTGTAAAACTACGGGCGCATTCTTCCATATAACTATTTCTGCAAAAATAAATCCTACAGAAAAACCAAAACCGATAACCATAAACTTTACGAATTCCCAATGCGCTTGTATATACCGTAGAGAACGATAATATGAGTATATCGCTGCAATGATGCTTACAACAGAGAATGAAACAAAAAAGAATAGAAAATTCTTAAAGTGTTTGGGGGAAGCTAATAACAAATATGCGGAATAAAAAGCTAATAATGGAAAATAAGTAAAGCCGTCAATCCGAAGAAGACAGCTGATCCCAAAAACCGCGCCTATGGCCGACATAAGAAAACTATTCTTAGTCTTAAAGAATGTTTGCAATAAGTAGGCAGTGAGCAATATCAAAAATTGAGAAATAGGTTCAGATAATGTTGTTCGAACATTCCACAATTGTGATACATTTAAAACGTATAAAACCGTAGCTGCCCCTGCAACTAACGGATCGGAAAGTCTTCTTAGAATTAAATAAAAGAGAAAAATAGAAAGAAATCCGAAAACCGAATTTATTCCGAGCAATCCGAACATCCCAAATAGATCATAACCGACTGCTAGATATGCTGGTAAGAGATGAAAAAAAGCAGGGACTCTTCGCTCAATCGATTCTCTTGGATCCAAGGATCCAGCTTGATAATCGAGTAAGACAGAATCTCCGAAAATATTACGGATCAATGCAGAATCAGGTATATCCAGATTAAAACCGCCGGTCTTTGCGATCACATATCCGAAAATTGTATATTGCCCCTGATCTCTTCCTCCATCTATATATTGTGTGGAAAAACCGGCATAAAGATAAAATGAGAAGAGGGAGAAGATCAGAAGAAGTAAAAGCTCTTTTTTTCCGATTTCCAAAACGGAAAACTTCTCCTGCAATTCTTGTGATCTAAGTTTTAGATAAGCAATTAGGCCAATGCTTGCAAAAAATATGATAGAATATATTACTCTATCGAAACGATAGAGTCCAAAAGCAACCAACAGAAAGGCAGTTAGGCCAATCCAAAGTAAGACTAATGAAATAGATACGACTGCAAGCCCAAGCTTTCCTAACTCCTTATAACGAGATAAGAATAGAAAATAGACTACGACTGAAAAGAAAAAGCTTAGAAAGAAAAAGAATACGATCACTTGCCTACTTTAGATATCGTCTCTTTTTACGATCCCGTAAAAGATAATATTATCCAACTCTTGGACCAGATCTCGGATAGAATATGGAGTCTGCGCTAAAAAGTTCGGGTCGAACATTGCTTCGGAAGCTGCTGAGTGGATGAGAAGCACGATATCCGGATTTACATCGGAACGAATTTCACCGTTCTTGATGCCGGTCTCGATCATCTTCCTCATTGTCCTGTTTATATTTTTTTCTTTTAGGGACTGGATTTGTTTCCAAATGTCGGGAGCTTGGTCACGGATCTCTCTTAGAAATTCGTTCATTCCGTGAGGGATTTCGGAGGATAGACAACCTCTCATTGACTGGATTTTTTCTTTAATGGATTTTTCCGGGTCTTGGAAGATCCCTTCTATTCTGCCGTGAATTCTGAGATGTTTATCAGTCATCACTTCTTTTAACAATTCATGTTTATTGGCGAAGTGTTTATAAAGTGTTTTACGACTGATCCTAAGAGTTCGGGCGATCTCTTCCATTCGAGTTTTCGCAAAACCGTATCGCAAAAATAGCTCGAACGATTTTTCGAATATTCTCTGACGGACTTCGTCCTTCTCTTGGGTTAGTTCTTGTTCCACGGCGCTGTGCACTTTATTATCCCCCTTTCGCTTAGGAAACGATTTTTCAATCTAAAGACGATTTTAACGTCTCTTTTCCTCTGCGTATTATGCCATAAAGAAAAATATTGTCCAGTTCGGATATATCATCCCGACGCTCGGTCGGGCTTTGCTCCCACTTGTAAATAGCATCTGAACAGGCAATTAATGCCATGATGAACAAGTCGGGCCTCAAGTCCGCTCTGAATTCTCCTAATTTTTTCCCCTCTTCCAATAAGCTTTCTATTTCAGTGTCTATTAATTGGACCCTTTTGGCCTTCACCATTCTCCATATTTCCGGAATTTGATCCTGCAATTCCTTCCATAATGCGAAATGGCTGGGCCTACAAACATCCAATAACTCTTTTCTCATCTTCACAAATCGTTTAGAGAAGTCCAGAGCCTCATTATTTCGAATTCTTTTAAGTTTAAAGGCAGCCCTAGTTTGGCGATAGTCTGCAGTAGCTTTTAAAACTTCTTCTTTGTTCGAATAATATTCGTATAAGGTTTTTTTTCCGATTTTGGACTCTTCTACAAAGTCCTCCATTCTAGTTTTCGCATAACCTTTCCTCTGAAAGACCCGAGATGCCCCGAGTAATACTCGGAGCCTATTTTTTTTCTCGGCGAAGTTCATGATAATTATCGCGCATCCGGATCCGGAGAGTTTCTACGGACCAAGCTATTAAGTTTTTCTATATAGGAGAATGCAGCCGGAACCACTACTAACGTAAGTATGGTTGAAGAGATCAATCCACCGATGATCGCGACCCCCATACTTGTTCTTTGCTTGGATGCTTCGTTCAATCCGATCGCAATAGGGGCCATACCCGCTATCAAAGCGAATGAGGTCATTAGGATCGGGCGAAGACGTTCTCTTCCCGCCTCTATAATCGCTTCTTTCATTTCCACACCTCTTTGTATGAGCTGGTTCGTGAAGTCCACGAGCAAGATCGAGTTCTTAGTAGCCACCCCGATGAGCATAATTAGCCCGATCATGGAGAATATATCCAAGGACTTTTGGGTTAAGAATAAAGCGATGAACGCACCGCAAAGTGCCAAAGGAAGAACCAGCATGATCGCGATCGGTGTGATAAAACTTTCATACAAGGAAGCAAGAACCATGTAGATGAATAACACCCCAAGTCCCATAGCGATCCCAAGAGAAGTTCCCATCTCCTTAAAGTTCTCAGCCTGTCCTGTGTATCCGATACGAACTCCAGGAGGAAGAGGCATTTCTGTTTGAGTAAGTTTAGTTACTTCTTCCATTGCTCCACCCATACCTGGTCCATCCGGATTTACGTCCGCATAGATCTCCACAGATTGGTTTCTGTTCATACGGTTGATAGTTGCAAGACCTGTGGTCTCTTCCGCTTTTGCAACGTTTTGGATCGGGATCATCATGTTGTTGAAGTTAGGAACGAAAGAATTGTAGAAATTATCCTTCAAATCTCTCTGCCCTTCTTTCAATCGAACACGAATATCGTATTCCACTCCGTTCTCTCGATAAACCGCAGGAGTAGTGCCTTCTACCAAGGTTCTCAATTCTGTTCCGATGACAGTTCCTGGAATTCCGAGTAAAACTTCTCTATTGCGGTCAGGCACAACTCTGAATTCGGGAGCACCTGCTCTGTAACTTGTATCCACATCCAGAAGTGCTTTAGATTCTCTTAATTTTTCGAAAAGTTTTCTGGAATATTCTTCCACTACTTTTCCGTTTTGTCCGCTTACAACCAGAGTGAAAGGTCTTTGTCCTCCACCCACGTTATCCACATCCTTTACGATCGGGTTTGCGTATGAGAAGGATTCCAATTCTTTACGAAGAAGGTCCTTGAACTGAGAAGTGTTCATCTTCCTTTCTTTCGCCGGGATCATTTCCACGAACATTGTAGTAGTCCTATTCGTATTGAACATAGCTACCAATTTTACTTCTTTATGAGAAGAGATCTCTTTATACGCTTCCTGGGCGATCTCCGCCATTTTTTGTACGGAAGTGCCAGGAGGCATGTCCAAGGTGACTTGGAATTTTCCTTGGTCTTGCGCAGGTAAGAATGTTTTCGGAATATACTTGGTCAGCATTAAGCTGGCAACGAAGATCAAAACTGCCCCACTCAAAATAAACACGGGACGTTTTAAGGTGAATTTCAAAACGCTTGCGTAAATATTTTCCAACCAAGTTTGGAATACGTTAAATCCGGATAAGACTGAATCCAGTCCTTTCTCTATAGGAGAAAGAATTCTACCTAAAACTCCGAATACAAACTTTAAGAGCTCGAACAAAGTAGAGAATACTTTGGAAACAATTCCTTTTGGAGCCTCTTGAGCTCTTATCTTGGAGAATGCAATCTCTTCTAAAGTTGTGGTCGCTCCATTCTTCTTCTTTTTCTTTCCTTCTGTAGAAACGCTTAAGAATTCTTGTGAAGAATGTCCATGACCTGCTTGTGCATGTGATCCTGAAATTTTTCCACCAAAATAAGCGGATAACATTGGAGCGATTGTAAGAGCGTCATAAAGAGAGATCAAAAGAGCAAAACATACTGTTAGTCCGAATTCTCTTAAGAACTGTCCCACTACTCCGCTTACGAACGCGATAGGCAAGAATACCGCGATCACAGTCATAGTGGTTGCGATTACCGCTAACGTTACTTCTTTTGTTCCTTCTGTGGAAGCTTCTCTTGCGGTTTTACCCATCTCCCTATGCCGGAAAATATTTTCCCGAACCACGATCGCATCGTCTATGAGAAGTCCGACTGCCAAGCTCAATGCAAGGAGCGTCATTACGTTTACTGTAAATCCTGCAACGGCCATTAAAATGAACGCACCTAAAAGTGAGTTAGGTAATGCAAGTCCTGTGATGATCGTGGATCTCACACTCCCTAAAAACAACAGAACTACTACGATCGTGAGTGCTATTCCTATGATGATTGTTTCTTTAACGTCGTATATATTATCGTCGATCTGAATGGAGTTATCGTTCGCAATAGAAAGAACTGCACCACCTTCTCTTCTAGCGAGTTCCTTGTTTAGATCATCGATCCTTTTTTTTACTTCTTGAGCGACAGCAACTGTGTTAGAACCCGATTGTTTGAATACCAACAAGAAGACTGCCTTCTTACCGTTGAAGTATGCACGAGTGCTTTCGTCCTCAAGGGTATCCACTACTTCTCCCAATTGTCCTATCTTAACAGGAACCTCGTTCCCGAATAAGGAAATAGGAGTGTCTCGGATCTCTTGAGGAGACTTGAATTCATTGATGGTTCTATAAACCAATTCTGAATCTGCCTTACTCACTTTACCTGCAGGGATATTCGTTCCACCGGAAGCCAAACGATTGGAAACCACAGAAGCAGGGATCATATGTTGTTTTAATTTTTGGCGATCAAGAGCAACGTGGATCTCTCTTTTACGTCCGCCATAGATCGTGATATTTCCCACGTCCTTAGCGGTTAAAAGATTCTGTTTGATCTCTTCGTTAGCGATATCGTAGATCTGTGCTTCACTCAAGTTTGCATTCAATGCAAGAATGATGATCGGCTGGTCCGCAGGATCTATCCTTCTGATGATAGGCTCTTTAATATCGTTCGGCAATTTAGGTTTTACCGCAGAGACCTTATCTCTTACCTGCTGTTCCGCGTATTTCACGTCGGTCTCTAAGGTAAACTCCAAGATGATAGTTCCGGAACCTTCGCTACAAGTAGAACGGATCCTTTTCACTCCGGAGATAGTAGAAAGTTCGTCTTCCACCGGTTTTGCGATCAGAGTTTCGATCTCGTTGGGCGCCGCTCCAGGATAAGGCACAGTCACTGTGACTACCGGAATCGTTACGTTAGGAAAAAGGTCCACACCCAACTTGTTCAGGGAAAGATATCCCGAAACAAGAATGATGAGAACCGTACAGGTAATAAATATCGGTCGTTTGATCGATAACTCTGCAAAATTCATTTTTGGTCTCCGGTATTTTGGTTCAGAACTTCTTCGGCATCCATTCCGTATTTGCGGAACAGAGTCCCTTTAGAGAGCTCGTATTGTACTAGCGCCGAGTTATAATTCACTTTTGCTTGCATCAGTCCGTATCTAGCCTGAGCTACCAGGTCCAATGCATTCTTAACGTTTACGGATGTGGCTCTTCCGTATCTATATCTGGGCAGAATGCCCGAGTAAAACTTCTCCGCTTGAAAGAGATTCTTTTTTGATTCTTCGAGGATCTCATGAGTAGTGTTGATCTTTTGCAGCCCTTGCCTTACGTCAGTTTTAACCTGCTCTTTTGTTTGCTCCAAAAGAAGATCCATCTTCCTACTTTGTGTTAAAGAATTTTTATATTCCGCTCTCGCTGTATCATTTCCAAGAGGATAATCCATTTTGATCTCTGCGGAATTTTGGGTAAATCTACCGGCACCTATTCCATCAAAACTCTGGGGGAAATTACGATCGTATTCTCTAGAATTGTAAGTTCCACTCACATAAAGAGAAGGCAATAATCCGTTTTTAGAGATCTCAAGCGCGGTCCCCGCATTCTGTTTTTGTAAAGCGATACTTTTGAAATCGTACCGATGGTGGAAGGCTTCTTCCGTTTCTGAATCTTCTGCGCCTAAAGAAGGAAGAGAATCGTCTAGAACTAAGGAGAAGTTCACTTTAGTTTCCGGATCTTTTCCAAGAGAAACGAGTAAATCTCTACGGACCCTATCTTTCTCCAATTTTGCCTGTCTGTGTTGATTTTCTGCGGAGATCAAAAGTGCGTTCCATTGTCCGGACTCGTAATCTTCCGCTACTCCCATACGAACCTTGGAAGTAGTGATATCTTTTACATTCCTCACACTTTTAACGAGCAGCTCTGCAGTTTTAAGATTTTCGTCCGCTAAGGATAAATTCCAAAAAGCGAGTAAGGACTGGACCACGGATCTAGAGAGAGTGTTCATCGCGTCCAATTTTCTGACCGCGGAACTTCTCCTGCTGATCTCTAAGGATCTTCTTTGTTGGTATCCGAAAATATTCTTCAGTAATTCCTGTTTAAGTGTGAAACCAAGATTTGCAAAGTGAAGACTTGGCTGCGCGAATTGTTGAGCGATTGTTCCTTGTTGTTCCGGTCTTTTCCCCGCATCCGTTTCGTAACGGTTATCCGATACTGTTAAACCCGCGGTGGTTCCTGTATTAAAAACTTTTGATAAACCTGCGGAGATAGTGTTACTTGTGATCTCTCGACCTTGCAGAGTATATTGGGGAAGAGGTAAGTTATTCGTCTTTTGAGTATTAGCGGTTAAAGTTCCGACAAAATTATATTTACCGTTCTCCTTTTCCCAATCATACTCGGAGTTCTCTAAGTCCAGTCGGCTCATCTTTGCCTGGACTGAATTCTCCAAGGAGTAACGGATAAGAGAGGTAGTGGTCCAGACTCCTTCCTTCTCCAGATCGTCCCGAGTATCTCCAAAGATAGAAAGTGCACTTAGAAAAATACCTAAGTAAGTAATACCACGAAAGGCTGCCTGATTCTGTTTTTCTTGCATAACATCCAAAAGGAAACATTTATAGTATATTTTGTTTCCATACATAGGAAACAAAATATATTTTTATTGTTTCCTATGTCAATAGAAAAATTTTCGAAAGGAAAAGATTTTATTGATACTGAGTCTCATTATTGGACAATTTGGATATGAGCATACGTGGAGCTTCTTCCCTTCGTCACCCCTTTCAAGACCTATGTAAAAAGTTGGAATCCAGGCAAAATGAGGCGGAAGCCTTAGAAACCCTTCCTGCAAGATCAGAAATTTGGAAACTTACTTCTCAAAAGCCCGAAAAAGAGGTCTCAAACTCAGGGCCCGAGGATTAAGTTTGCTAACGGGAGAATTTTCCTACTTCTCCTCCTCAAAAAATCCTTTTCAACTCGCTTCTTTCGGATAATAAACCTGCGTTTACTCGTTTAGGATTTACCGTTTTCTTTCCGGAAATTCCGGGCCTTTTTCACCGTCCTATAATGATGTAATAGTCCTTAGCACGAAGATGAACGAGATCCCGTCAGACATTCTTACATTTATTAAATTTTTCGAAAATTCAGACGGGACTTCCATATATGTGAACGAACTTCTTCGAGACGAAAATAGTAAGATCAAAGATATAAAACTCCATTATTGCAACGAGCAAGGCGCTAAACTTTTGCAAATGGAGAAGGACTTCATTATAGGAAGGAATTTCACACAGCTAAGATCCGACGTAAATGAAGTTAAGCCTGAGTTTGCAGCATTTATGGAATCCATCTGCAAAGCGGGCTCCGAATGGAGAGGGATCCGTCAATCCGTACTTTCCGGAAGGTATTTTGACTCCACTATGCTCTGCCATCAAGACGATTGGATCATTTCAATCGCAAAAGACCTCAACCAAGAGATCAAAGAAAAAGATATTTTTAGAGAAGCGGCGTATAGGAACGAGGACGCAATTTATTATTTAGAGCCGGTTTTCGATGATAAAGGATCCATTATAGATTTTTTATATAAAGATTTAAACCCTGCCGCGGAAGCGGAGATGGGAATGCCTAAAGAGATCTCGATCGGCAAAAATTTATACAGCGTATTTCCTCAAAACGTGGACATAGGAATGTTCGATCTCTTTAAGAAAGTTTATCTCACGCAACAGGCAGAAAAAAAAGAATATGAGATCAAAGATGCTAAGGGGGATCTAGGATTTTATCTTCTTCATATCAGCCGGGTATATGAAGGCCTCCTAATAAGTAATAAGAATATCACAGAAATTCGGAACGTAGAGAATCAACTTAGGATACAAAAAGAACAATTGGAGTTCACATATCTTGCATCCAATGACGGATACTGGGACTACAATGTGAAGACCGAACAACTTTTTCTCTCCGAAAGATGGAAAACGATGCTTGGTTATACGAATGAAGAGATCGCCTCAAACGATATCCAGGTTTGGAGAAAATTGGTACATCCTAAGGATTTGAGGATTGCACTTTCTGCGTTCCAAAGACATCGATCCGAAGAAACGGAAAGATTCGATAAGGTCTTAAGATTCAAAACGAAAGGAGGAGAATATATATTTGTTCGTTCTAGAGCGCTTATCATCAAAGATGAGAATGGAGAACCTACACGTATTGTAGGAACTCATACGGATATTTCCGCTGCAAAACAATCCGAGATCGCGTTGGAAAAGGCGAAAGAAAAAGCGGAACAGGCAGACAGAGCAAAGTCCGAATTTTTAGGAATGATCTCTCACGAAATGAGAACCCCTTTGAACGGAATTTTCGGAATGACGACCCTTCTTGCAAGTTCCAAATTAGATCTAGAACAAAAGGAATATCTAAAGGATCTCTCCGATTCAACGGAAATTCTATCCCGATTGATAGATGACCTATTACAAGTGATCACCGTTGATTCCGCAAAAATGGAGATCAAGGAAGAAGCTTTCGAGGTCAAAACATTTCTCGATTTTATACGTATATTAGTAGAACCTAAAGCTTTCGAAAAGAATATTGAGTTCAAAATATTCATCTCTGAAAAATTTCCTAGAGTGATCGTAGGAGACAGGACTAGGATCGAACAGGTGCTATTGAACCTAATCACAAACTCAATCAAGTTTACGGACAAAGGCTCCATTACGCTCTCCTTGGATTTAGAAGGAGAAGCTTCCATCCTGTTCAAAGTAAAAGACACTGGTATAGGAATTAAAGAAGAAGCAAGACAAAGGATATTCGACGCATTTCACCAAGAAGATTTGGCAGACACTCGTAAATACAAAGGTGTGGGACTTGGGCTGTATATAGTTAAAAGACTGACTTCTAAAATGAAAGGTGATGTTCGACTGAATTCCGAACCTGGGCATGGTTCTGAATTTTCCATCATTCTTCCTTTAAAAAAAGAAGCAGAAACTCCTCTCAATCCTGCACAGATCCAATCCGAAACTGTTCCTAAATTCTCCTCGAATTCGGTCCTAATCGTAGATGATAATGAGATCAATGTGAAGATCCTTGCCAAACATCTGAGTAAAACCGGGATACAATCCGACTCTGCTTTAAGCGGTAAAGAAGCATTAAAACTTTTAGATACTAACGAAAAGAAATACGATCTCATCCTATTAGATCTGCAAATGCCGGAGATGGACGGATATCATACTGCAGACGCAATACATGCTTTAAATTCCTCTAATGCAAAAACTCCTATTGTTGCAGTCACTGCTAGTTCCTTTTCCGAAGCGTATAAAAAATGCGCGCAACATGGAATAGAAGGTTTTATCGGCAAACCATTCCAACCAAAACAATTGTATAAAGTTCTTACCGATTTTCTTTGACGAATGCTTGTCTAACAAAACCTGATCCGAAAAAATGTCGGCATGGAGACTATTCGTCCCTTCAAACCTCCGATTCATCTCAGACATCCTTTTGTACAAACAGTTTTAGCTTCTTTAATGAGGCAGAATACTCCTGATCATCCTATGGACAAGGCAGCTTCTCCTGTAGTCATAGATGCAGGTAAAGGAGTTCGTTTATTAGGTCATTATTCTAAGTCTCCACAAAATAAAGCCCTGCTCGTGCTGATACACGGTTGGGAAGGAAGTATGGATTCAAATTATATCCAAAGGACTTCCAGAAGATTTTATGATAAGGGAATTTCTATCTTTCGATTGAATTTAAGAGATCATGGGAATACTCATCATTTAAACCCGGAACCATTTAACGGAAGTTTAATACGAGAAACCTATGAAGCAATCCGTAAAGTAGCAAAGGAATTCGGACATAAACTTCCGGTATACTTAGGCGGATTTTCAATGGGAGGGAATTTTACGATCCGAGTGGCAAGAGAGCATTCCAGGAATAAACAAAGTATCCCTAATTTAAAACATTGCATTGCCGTTAGTCCCCCACTTCATCCAAAGTCTGCGACTGAAATGATGGATTCCAAACTGATCTTAGGAAAATATTTCTTGGATAAATGGAGACAATCTTTGGCTAAAAAGAACGTACACTTTCCGGATCTACATCCTTATACAAATATCATGGAAGGGAAAACGGTTATGGAAATGACAGATAGGATCGTAGCGTCTTCCGCAGAGTTCAAAGACTCGGATGATTATTTTAATTCTTATACATTGGGCCCAAAGGATTTTGAAAAACTAAAAGTGGATCTGACTATAGTTACATCCGCAGATGATCCAATTATACGTCCCGACGAATTCAAAGAGATCCCGAAAAGTTCCAAGCTTAAGATCTTTATCCAAAAGTACGGTGGCCATAACGGATTTTATGAAAACTTAAAAGGAGACTGCTGGTATTTTAGGGTCTTCGACAAAGTTATATTTGAATAAGAAGAAGTAGCTTGCTTTTCCCTCCTTTCTTCTAAACTCAAGCTGGAAGCATATTTCGTTTTTGAACAAAAGTTCAAGAATAACCGAACGGCTTTCGTTATAGGAGAAATACTATGTCCAACGCATACGTTATCGATGCGGTCCGTACCCCAAGAGGGAAAGGTAAAAAAAGAGGAACGCTTGCATCGGTTCACCCGCAAGAACTTTCCGCCTCTACTCTACTAGCCATCCAAGAAAGAAACGGATTAAAACCAGAAATCGTAGAAGAAGTTGTTTTAGGCTGCGTTTCCCAAGTGGATGACCAAGCTGCATGTATCGCCCGTTACGCGGTCATGGCTGCACAATGGCCAAATTCCGTTCCGGGATATACTGTAAACCGTTTCTGCGGATCCGGATTACAAGCAGTAAACAATATCGCAAACCATGTTCAGTCAGGAGCAATGGCGGTAGGTTTAGGCGGTGGAGTAGAATCCATGAGCCGCGTAAAAATGGGGGCGGATTTAGGAGACAGAGATTTTAATATAGGAAATCCTAATATACAAAAACATTATAATCTTGTTCCTCAGGGAATTTCTGCAGACTTGATCGCAACCAAATATAATATCAGCAGAGAAGAAGCGGACAAGTTCGCAGAATCTTCTCAGTTAAAAGCTGATAAAGCGATCAAAGATGGTGCATTCAAAAAATCTATTATTCCAGTTAAGCTAGAAGACGGAACTGTAGTGGATACAGATGAAAACCCTCGTATCGAATCAGACTATGCATTCCTTTCCGGTTTAGGTGCAGTTTTCAAAACTGTAGGCGAAAAGGAACTAGATGCGATCGCTCTTAGATCCTATCCCGATGTCGGAAAGATCAACCATATCCATACTCTAGGAAACTCTTCCGGGATTGTGGATGGTGCAGCTTCCGTTCTGATTGCTAACGATGAAGGGATCAAAAAATACGGGTTAAAGCCGAGAGCGAAAATCCTATCGACTGTGGCTACAGGAGAAGATCCGACCATCATGTTGACAGGACCCGTTTCTGCGTCCAAAAAAGCGCTCCATATGGCAGGTCTAAAAGTAGAAGATATCGATCTTTGGGAAATCAATGAAGCATTCGCTTCTGTTGTGCTCTACACCCAAAAAACCCTCGGGATCCCTCTAGAGAAGATCAACGTAAACGGGGGAGCAATCGCTTTAGGACACCCTCTTGGGGCAACTGGGGCAATTCTTCTCGGAACCGCCTTGGACGAATTAGAAAGAAGAAATAAACGTTACGCACTCATTACACTCTGCATAGGCGGGGGAATGGGGATTGCGACCGTAATCGAAAGAATCTAATTTCTAACTTTCCACGTTTTAAAAGCGCCGCCTTTCTTCCGAAAGCGGCGTTTTTATTTATACACACTCTCTCCAAGTTTTGATCCATATAACACGTTTTGTCTAGTCGTAAATTATAATATACTCCAAAAGTGTTAGTATATTTAAATTTTATGATGCAATAATTTGCAATATCCGATACTTATAATTTAGAAAAACATTTTTTTCATTTTTGACATCTTAGTATACAAAAGTCATAAAATTTAATATTTCAATTTCCTGCGTTACTCTAGAGTTATGGCTCATTAAAAATATATTACATAGATATTTTCCGAATATTCGGGAATGCTTTTGGATGGAGCTCGTCTATGACGAACGCTGGAATAGAAAAAAATGGAGTTCGGCAATCGGAAAGCCGTACTAAAAAGAATATTTTGTTAGTTGGGACCGATCCTAGTAGAACGGACCTGATCTCCAAAATTTGTGAAGATATAGGTCTTACCGTTTTTCATCTTCCTCGATTAGAGGATCTGCAAATCGATAGAGATTTCGGGATTGTTTATTCGGAGTTGAATATTTCTCAATTCGAAACATTAACCCGAAAGTTCTCCATAGCAAAAAGACCTCCTTCGTTTATCTTGGGCTTGGATAATCCCGACACTAAAACTATTGTCAAGGCATTGCGATTAGGAGCTTTCGACTGTATCGATATTAGTGAAACTTCTCCCAAAGAGATCGCGGAAACTCTCAAAAATATAAAAGAAAATTGGGAATTGGATCAACTACAGGATAATCTAGAAACGGAAAGATTTAACAAGATACAAGGAGACCTAGATTGGAATTCCTTTCGCAAGGATCTGATCCGAAAAGATTTACAGACAAAAAGCGCTTATCTGATATCGAATATTAGGACTTCTTTAAGTCAAGGATCCGGCTTCGGGGCATTGGTTTCTGCGATCGGACTGATACGTAAAAAAGCAAAGCAGAATGGTACTCATTATGAAGTCCCTGCTACCCTGATAGATCTATTGTTATCCAATGCGGAAACGGCAAATAGGATTATAGAAATTTTTAACGAGATGGATTATTTCATTCATAACCCGCAGATAAAAGAGGAATATTCCGTTTCTCAAATACACAATCTATTCAGGAATGAGATACAAAACGTATATGAATTAGCAAGATTCAAAAGATTACATATAAAGATCTGCGAAGACAAGTATATAAGCTCGAGAGCGATCGTAGGTATTCACGAAGAAAGTTTTAAAAAAGCAGTGGGAGAACTATTACTGAACGCAATCAAATTTTCCGAACCAGAAACGACGATCTATGTACTATTCACTCTAAAGAAAAGAAAACTTCTGATCTCCATTTTAAATTCACCAAAGATAGAAGGAGGAAGTAAAAAAGGAATTCCAAACGAAGAATCCGAGTTCGTATTCCAACCTTTTGCAAGGCTGACAAAATATGTACACGAAGACATTCCTACTTTAGATTATGGATTAGGTTTGCCCCTGGTTGAAAAAATAGTTTCAAACCATGAAGGCAAAATTTCCACGTTCAACGTAACAAGCTTTTTGGAAGAGGAAGAAGAAACAATGGTCCTAATGGAAATGGATTTACCACTTTCTCAGAAGGGTTAGAAGATCAATCTCCTACTCTATGACTGGAAAACGCATTGTAAGACAGATCCCTTCTTTTCTGGTATCGTCCAAATTCAGGTTCATCGTCTGCAGATGCACTTTTCCATTCTGCAACTCTACCAGCTTCTTAACAACTGGAAGCCCAAGGCCCATTCCAAATTGCTCTTGATCGAAGCGTTCGTCCATGAACTTGACACCTCTATAAAAAGGTTCGAATACAAGATCCTCATGGAATTCCTGCAAATAACCTGAAAAAGGAGGATCATTGATCACCTTAAATTGCAACTCATCTCCGATCCGAAGAACTAGAATTAGAACATTAGATTTGTCCGGAGAATACTTTAAAGCATTAATTAAAACCTCTTTAGCAATCGTAGAGATCCATGGTTTCTTAAATCTTAAACGATTGGAGAGAATATGCAAATTATCTGATACTAGGATCTTTTGATCCTTGAGAGCGACTGAAGGACTAATCTCATCTATCACCTCTCTTAATACATCTACAAATTCTGCAACTGTTCCTATTTCATCCGGAGTTTCACTCTCTTCAAAAAGAGCCTGTGCAGAAGATAAAAAATTCGTAAACCTAGAAGCGCTTGCAACTCCGTCCTGCAGAAGATCAAAAAGATTAGAGCGTATTTCTACAAATTCTGCTCCTTCTTTCCTCTTAGCTTTGGAAAGTATCATAGAAAGTACAGTCATTAAACTTCCTACACCGGTTCCTTGCATTAAAGTGATATTAATCTGTTTGATCGCCGAATCCATCCAAGCAGTGGAAGAATATCTATCCTTGAGGGACTGTTTCCAATCGAATAGTTCCAATGCTTTTCGATAAATTTCTATCTCTGCCTTCTTCACGCTTTCACCGGTCGGATGAATGGAGATATTTTTAAAGTCAGAAGGAAGTTTATTCTCCATAGGTAAGAATAGAGTTAACAAACTTCCGTTCGTTGTCCTGGAAGTGACCGTATGGTACGCTAAATAGATCTCGTCCGTGTTTTTCAGACGTTTTACCATTTCATAATGTTTTAGGTTCGGATCTTTTTCCCATAAAGAAATCTCGTGTTCTCTATCGACAGGATGGATCCAATCATGATAATCAAAAGTAGCATCCAACTCTTTGCCGATCAGCTCGGCAAACTTGTCATTTGATTCTATAATTTTGCCGTTTTCTTCGGTAAGAATAGCAGGTGATAATAAATTGCGTACGAGGGAATTCAATCGTTTCTCCTAGGCGGCGTCGATAATTATTTCCGAACGTTTTAGGTCTTCGTTCGAAATTAAAAGAAAGTAATCGGCGTTTTTTTCCGCATATTCTCCCGTATTTTGTCCAAATAAGCTGCTTCGTTTTTCTCGATCATATTTTTCTCTAGATCGATTTGTACACGTTTTACAAACACTTCGAAAGTATGAGTGAAAAAGCGTAGATTTCTATAATATTGGCCTCCGGTTTCTTCTCCGGAAACAGAAATTTCTTCCGATCTCAGAAATTCTTTCACAAACTCTACGTTCCTTTCGCCAATAGGAACACTTTTAGGTCCTAAACTTAGGACTTTGCCCCCACCGATAATCTTTGCCTGCAAACGGCTTCTGGGACTTCCTTTCTTCACGAATTCATTGATCAATAATTCCATTGCATTGATCCCGAATCTCGCTGAATCATCTACGTTTGATTTTCCGGGAAGAAGTATATGATTCATCCCGCCGAATCTATTGAATGGATCAAATAGACATACGGATACGCAAGAACCTAAGAGGGTCTTCATCGCGACTGGAGTTTGTGAAAATAAATATTCTCCTACATTAACAAACATCGATGGAATTTTTTTCTCTTCTACAATAACTCGATTCGATTCCAAACAATCCACCCATGCTATAGTATACTCTAATGCAACTTCGCAAATCAACCTAATGTAACAACGCTTCATTAGGAAGAAAGAGAAATTATATTTTTCTGAAAATTCCAAAGGAAATTTCAGAAAATCTATTTACGTTTTCTTGAAATACGAAATCGGATCTTCTACAACTTGAATAAGCGATCAATAAAATTGTTCCAAAAAAATAATCAGAGTAATCCTTTAGCTCTAGTTTCCTAAGTGAGTTCTGAAATTTTTTATAAGATCTTAAAGTCTTTTCTGTTTTTTTTAAAGTAAGTTCGTCTCATCAAAAATTTAGAAGCCAGGAATTAAAAAAGAATAGAAATATTTTAGGATTATTTTTTTATCCATCGAACGTCTTACCGGTTTAGTTTTTACAAAATATAAAACGTAAAAGATCGGTTTAAGACGAAATTCTGATCTTGTATTATTCATAAAAGATTAAGCCTGGAAACTTCGCAAATAATCCGACATAATTTAAAGTTCTAAGAATCTATTGAACAAAATTATTTTAGTATGTCTGCTCGCGATCTTTGTGTTAAAATCGATGGGCTATGTTGAATTCGAGACAAACAAAACAAATTCCATTCGAATATTTAGATTATTCGAAGAAGAATATCGAGGAGAAATATGGCAGAAAACGAAATAGATCTTCTTCTAGAAGAAGACGAAGCGGATGATGAAGACACACTAGAGAATAAATATTTAGTCTTTTCACTGGCCGATAGAGAATACGGACTAGAGATTAAATATATCATAGAGATAATCGGGATGCAGCCTATAACGGAAGTTCCCGATATGCCCGCCTTTATAAAAGGAGTAACCAACCTCCGAGGTAAAGTCGTCCCACTAATCGACGTTAGGCTAAGATTTCATATGGAATCCATTCCATATACCGAAAAGACCTGCGTAATCATCTTAAACATAGAAGGAGAAAGCCTAGGACTTATCGTGGATACTGTCCGCGAAGTGGTAAGTATTCCTTCCGAAAACACCGAGCCCGCCCCAAAGATGGGGGATGGAGAGGCAAATCGTTTTATCGCCTCGTTCGGAAAAGTAGAAGATTCAGTCAAAATCCTACTCGATGTTCGTAAACTTCTGAGAGACGACGAGTTGGAAGTCCTACATGACAAACTTCCTGAAAATGGAACTCCAGCCTGAACAACCAAACAAAAGAAATTTATAATATAGTAAGGATAGAAGAATGAGCGTCAAAGCAAAATTAACCATAGGATTCTCAACCGTAGTCGTTCTATTGATATTCGTAGCAGGATTTGCAGTGTATCGTTTGAATACTTTTAATAATGTTGTTACTAAGGCGGTCAATGTTTCCGCTAAAAAAGCCACGATGCTTCTCGCGATGCGGACGGCCATACTCAAGGTCACTCGGGCGGAAAAGAACACCATACTTTCCACCGAAGAAGATGACATGAAAAAATATATCGGTGAAACGGAAACGAATTTAGCTCTTTTACCACAATTAGGAACGGATGTTTACCCTCTTCTCCAAGAAGCAGGCAAAAGAAATATGGAGGAGTTCCGTATAGTAGAAAAAGATTATAGAGCTACTCTGAAAAAAGTTTTAGATCTCGCATTCGTGAATAAAAACGTAGAAGCTAGACAGATCTCCCAAGTACAATTAAGGGCTCATTTGGACAAAATGGAAGGTTTTCTGAACCAGATGATCGATCGTGCCCAAAAGGAACTAGATGACGCAAACAAGAGCACAGACGAGTTGTATGCGGAAACCACCTTCTTAATGATCCTTATTCCTATTCTTTCTTCCCTGATTGCAGTAAGCTCCGCCATTTGGATCACAGTTTCGGTCAATAAGGCCTTAAATACTGCATTAGAGGTAGTAGGTTCGGTTTCCTCTGCAGCAGCTCAGGTTTCTGCAACTGCATTCTCTTTGAGCCAATCCTCCAACGAACAAGCGGCAAGTTTGGAAGAAACCACTGCTGCTGTAGAAGAGATGTCTTCTACAATAGAGCAAAACTCACATAACGCAAAAGAAACCAACGCCATGGCGGAATCTTCTTCTAAAGACGCCAATAAGGGAAGAAAATCCGTACTCGAAACTTTAAATGCAATGAAAAAGATCTCAGGTAAAATTAATATTATCGAAGAGATCGCCTACCAAACCAACTTACTAGCGTTAAATGCTGCGATTGAAGCGGCAAGAGCTGGCAAACATGGAAAAGGATTTGCAGTAGTCGCAGATGAAGTAAGGAAGTTAGCGGAAAGAAGCCAGATAGCAGCTCAAGAGATCAACGGACTTTCTAGAGACTCAGTAGAACGTGCGGAAGATGCGGGAAAACTTATAGAAGAGATCGTTCCGAGTATAGAGAATACTGCGAAGCTGATCCAAGAAATTTCAGTTTCTTCCGATGAACAAGCAAGAGGTATCACTCAGATCAATACTGCGATGGTCCAATTAGACCAAGCTACCCAAGAGAATGCTGCGTCGTCCGAAGAGTTAGCGTCCACTGCAAAAGAATTGAACGACCAAGCGGAAGCGCTTTTGACAGTCATGGGGACTCTGATCAAGATCAGAGAAGAAGTATTAACCGCTTCCAAAACAAGATCCAAAAAGCAGAATAGAGAAACTTCCGTTGTCAATCAACCGGTCAAATCACATTTTCATGCTCCTCATTTCGATCTGAAACATGCAGCTTCTCAATTTGGAAATGCAAAAAGAGATCCCAAGAAGACTTCCAATGGAAAAAATTTCCTTCCTATGATAGAAGAAGAGTCCGAGGCAACTAACCAGTCCGAAAACTCTTCCGGCTCAGAAGAAAATTCCGGCGAAATCAAAGTATAAAATATGGATCGAGAACATCTTCTTTCGGAATTCATTTCGGAAGCTCGGGACCTGATCGACTCTGCGGAAACTTCTCTTCTAACATTAGAAGAAGAGATTGAAACCGTGGGACAGGGAAATCCAGAGACTTTAAACAAAGCTTTCCGTTTTTTCCATACTCTCAAAGGTTCTTCCGGTTTATTAAAACTAGAGACCGTGGTAAAGATCACTCACCTGGGTGAAACACTTCTAGATATATTAAGAAATCAGGATAAAGTTACTGAGTTCGATTTCAGTGACGATCTGATGGAGACTTTGGACCTTCTTCGTAGGATATTCGATCGTGTGGAAGAAGAAAGAACTGATTCCGGTTTCGAACAAGAAACTGAGATCATCCGGAACAAACTAAAAGAACAATTGGATCGAATTTCCAGAGGTTCCGAAATAGAAAAAACTACCCCAGAGAATAAATTCGGATTTTTTGAAGAAGCTGCTCCTTCTGCTCCAAAAGGGTTCGGATTTTTCGAAGAAGAGACTAAGCCTGCGATCGTAGAGAATATTCCGGCTACTTCTACCAATATTAACCCAGTGATACAAGAAGCCCAAGTCGTGGAGAAAAAGAAAGATATCCGTATCACTACGGATAAGCTGGATCAGCTCATGGATTTCATGGGAGAATTGGTAATAGCAGAATCTAACGTGATCCATCACCCTGAATTGGAAGGATTAAGATTAGAAGGCTTTCGCTCAGCAGCGAGACACCTGCACAAGATCGTAAGAGATCTGCAAGAAGTTACATTATCCATGAGAATGGTGCCTCTCTCTTCTACCTTCCAAAAAATGAATCGTTTGGTAAGAGATTTACAAAAACGTTCTCAGAAAAAATTAGATTTCAAGATCGGCGGAGAAGATACTGAAGTAGATAAGTCTGTAGTAGAGATCATACAAGATCCGATCATCCATCTATTAAGAAATTCTATTGATCACGGTTTAGAATCTCCGGAAGAAAGAGCCGAGCTTGGTAAAAAAGATAAAGGAATCATCCGTTTACAAGCAAGGCAATCTGCAAACGAAGTTTGGATCCTAGTAGCGGATGACGGAAGAGGCCTTGATCGGGAAAAGATCATCAACAAGGCCAGAGAAAAAGGGATCCTAAAAGGAAATCCGGACGAGATGAGTGATAAAGAAGTTTTCCAACTCATATTCACTCCAGGATTTTCCACTGCAGAAAGACTCACCGATATTTCCGGCAGAGGTGTCGGAATGGATATCGTTCTTCAAAATATCAAAAAATTGAACGGTAAAGTAGAAGTGCGTTCCAAAAAAGGAGAAGGTAGCACTTTCATTTTAAGAATTCCACTTACTTTAGGGATTATTGAAGGAACCGTTTTTGAAGTGGGTGGAACTTATCTTACTCTACCTACGATAGAAATCAGCGAATTAGTAAGTCTAAAAGACCAGAAATTGATCCATCCATATAAAGACCAAGAGGTTTTGGACTTAAGAGGGATCTATATACCTGTGATCCGGATCAATGATCTACTCGGTCTGAGAGAGAAGTTAGAATACAAAAGTAAAAATCCGGTTCTGATCATTCTGGAGAATGAGGACAGATTCCTTGGGATACTCGTGGACGAAGTATTAGGAAATCAGAATATTGTGATCAAGCCACTTTCTTCCTCTATCCAAAAAGCCCAAGGGGTGAACGGATTTACGATATTAGGGAATGGAAGAGTAAGTTTGATCTTAGATACTAAATTCTTATTCGAAAAATTCCACGGGACCACTTCCGCGTCTACCGGGGAAAACTCAAATCTAAGTTTGGAAAAAATGGCCTAAGTTAGAATGATAAGGGTTTATATCATAGACGATAACCGGATTGTCCGTGAGATAATCGCCTCACAATTGCAAGAGGACCCTAGATTCACAGTAGTAGGATCTTCCACGGCGACTGAGGCGATGAAAGAAATTCTAAAAGCGAAGCCGGACGTAATCACATTAGATGTGGAAATGCCGGATATTAGCGGAATAGAATTCCTGCAATGGTTGATGCCTAAATTTCCAATCCCAGTCATCATGCTCAGTTCTTTTACGGAAGCCGGGGCAAAAGTTACGTTAGATTCATTACAAGCAGGAGCCTTGGACTTCGTTCAAAAAGCGGACGGAAGTGAAGAGGATTTTCTTAGAATGGTATTGGAACTTAAGAATAAGATCCGAGCCTGTGCTAAAACAAATGTTTCCGATATTCTAAATCGAAAACAAAAAACCTCTCAAACAAGTAACAAAACTAGTTCCACGATTTCTAAGATCAAATTAATCGCTATCGGAGCTTCTACAGGAGGAACACAAGCAATAGAATATTTGCTTCGGAATCTTCCCGGAGAACTCCCTCCTATTCTAATAGTGCAACATATGCCCGAATATTTTACGGGAATGTTCGCGGAAAGATTGGATTCTGTTTCTCCTTTAAAGATCCAAGAAGCACAAGAAGGCCAAAGTATTTCGAAAGGGAACGTATATGTAGCCAGAGGAGATCATCATATGGAATTAGGAAATCCTCCACATTATAATATTCGAATACATAAAGGGGAGAAGGTCACAGGTCATAGACCTTCCGTAGACGTATTATTTCATTCAATTTCAAAATCTCCTTTAGCCTCTTATTGTGCAGCATTTCTCCTCACTGGGATGGGGAAAGACGGCGCTAAGGGACTCAAGGCACTTTCCGAAAAAGGTGCAATGACATTCGGACAAGACGAATCTACATCCGTAGTATACGGAATGCCAAGAGAAGCATACGAGATGGGTGCTGTGAAAGAGCAGATCTCTCTTGATAATATCCCGGAAAAAATTTCAGAACTATGTTTTGGAACGGCAAACAGTTATAATTAATCAAAGGTAAGGTAGAAAATGACTAAGATACTCTGCGTAGATGACGCTCCCACGGTTTTAAAACTTTTAGATTTCACTCTTACGGAAGAAGGTTATTCCGTATGCAAGGCCGCAGGACCTGATGAAGCTCTGACTAAAATAGAATCGGAAGGTCCTTTCGATATAGGTATCTTCGATGTGAATATGCCAGGCAGGACCGGAATAGAACTCACTAAAGAAGTTTTAAGAACGGAAAAAGGAAAAAGTATGAAAATACTCATTCTTACTACTGAGTCTAGTGACGCAATGAAATCACAAGGGAAAGATGCAGGCGCGAAAGGATGGATGATCAAACCTTTTAACGACGAGGATCTTCTCGCCGCAGTAAAACACCTGATCGGTCCTTAAATTTTCCAATACAGTCTTTTTTTATCTAAAATAAAAAGGGCCAAAAACCATAAGACCAGGACAGTTATAGAATATAAAAAAGAACTCAACTCCGGAGAATCTATCCAGCTTTTATAATATTCT